>JBIPNA010000042.1:0-14594 GCA_044375665.1 Catalimonadaceae bacterium | reverse complement strand
TCAGGATTTTGAGGTAAACGTTTTGGGTTTTGTACAGGTTTTAAAAGCTTTTCTGCCCCGTTTAAAAAAATCAGGGTCTGCTTCCATAGTTACTTATAGTACAGTCGCCACCAGGGTCGGTTTGGGGTTTCATGCCAGTGTAGCTGCTTCAAAATCTGCACTGGAGGGACTGTGTCTTTCGCTTGCATCAGAGTTAGCACCTTCAGGAATCCGGGTAAATGTAGTTGCTCCATCCCTGACGCAGACACCACTTGCCTCTGGATTATTAAATACCCCCGAGAAATTGGAAGCCTCCGCCAAAAGGCATCCGCTTGCCCGGGTTGGAAACACAAATGATATGTCAGCAGCCGCCATGTTCCTTCTCTCAACGGATTCTTCCTGGATTACAGGGCAAATTCTGTCTGTAGATGGCGGAATGTCAAAATTAAAATAGCTATGAGGAGAAAATAAAAAAACCGGCTGCAAGCCGGTTTTTTTATTGTTAACCATTTGTCTTTTAACCTCTTGCTTTTGGAGCAGCAGCGACTTCCTCAATTACTTCCACATCAGCAAGAACGCGACCACAGTGTTCGCATACAATAATCTTCTTTTTCTCACGGATATCTGCCTGACGCTGAGGTGGAACCTGATTGAAACAACCTCCACATGCACCCCGACGTACTTTCACAACAGCCAGGCCGTTGATGGAGTTCTGGCGAATCCTTTTGTAGGAATACATGAGCCTGTCCTCAATTTTGGATACGGCTTCTTCGCGTAATACACGAAGCTTTTTTTCATCTTCTGTACTTTCCGAGATGATGGAATCAAGCTCAGATTTTTTCGCCTCCAGGTCGCCCTGACGGTTGTTCATCCGAATCTCAATGTCAGCAATCTCAATATTTTTCTTTTCGATTTTGAAAAGGACCTCTTTGTTCTTCTTTTCAAACAACTGAATATCCAATTCCTGAGACTCTATTTCTTTTGAAATAGCTTCAAATTCACGGTTGTTACGGACGTTGTTTTGTTGCTCCTGGTATTTTTTGATCAGCTTTTCAGCTTCTTTAATACCTGCTTTTCCTTTGGAAACCTCTTGTTGAAGTTCGTCAATCTCAGCCTTGAATTTTCCTATACGGGTTTCATATCCTGCAAGTTCATCCTCCAGGTCACGCACTTCTTCAGGAAGGTCGCCCCGGATCTTTATAAGTTCATCGATTTGAGAGTCGATCTTTTGGAGGGCCAAAAGTGCGTCAAGTTTCTGCGATACAGTACTTTCCATGAATTTTCTTTATGCGTATAGGACCGGATTTGTCCTTGTTTCGGACAAAAGGACCGCAATATTAGGAAATTGTGCTGAGATTTTCTCTTTTATCCATGCCGAAGTAAATTGTTCTGTCTCAAAATGGCCGGCATCAATGAGTATAATTTTATCCTCCGCATCAAAGAACTCGTGATACTTGATATCAGAGGTCAACAAAATATCTGCGCCGGCCGCAATGGCATCACCCAATAAAAAGAATCCTGCGCCTCCACAAATGGCAACACGCTCAATCTTTTTTCCTGTAGGGCGGGTATGCCTTAACACGGGTGTTCCCAGTTTTGATTTCACCATTTTCAGAAATTCCGGAAATTCCATGGGGGTTTTCAAATTCCCCACCATTCCAGCGCCAACTTCCTGCCAGGGGTTTTCAATATGATGAATGAAATAAGCAACCTGCTCATAGGGATGGGCCTTGAAGAGTGCATTTAGTACCCTCGAAGTGATTGTATCGGGCAATATTACCTCTACTTTATATTCTTGTACTTCCTCCAGCTGGCCCTTTTTCCCCATGTAGGGATCACTTCCGGATTCGGGCATAAATCTTCCCAGACCCTGGGTGGAAAAACTGCAATGGCTATAGTTACCTATCTCCCCTGCTCCGGCAGCATGGACTGCCTCTATTACCGTTTTGGCATGATCCATTGGCACAAAAAAACTCAGCATTTGAAGTTTGTTGTGAACCGGCCTCAAAATTTGGGGTGATTCAATATTCAATTCCAAAGCCAACCTGGCATTTACTCCTGTTTGTACATGATCAAGATTGGTATGAACAGCCATTAAACCTACCTGATTTCGAATGGCCGTTTCAAGACTCCGGGCCACATAGTTTTGCCCGTTCAGCCGCTTTATTCCTTTGAATAAAATTGGGTGGTGGCTGATCAGCAACTGACATCCATTTCGGTGTGCCTCCAAAACCACCTCTTCTGTGGCATCAAGTGAAACCATTACCCTGGTAATTTCCTGATCTGGTCTGCCTGCCAGAAGTCCCACATTGTCGTAATCTTCAGCCAACCGGGTAGGTGCCCATTGCTCAAAAAAGGAAAGAAGTTCGCTGGTTTTCATGATGGTTTAGTCAGGATGCAAACTTACCAAATCAAATGGGAATGTGGTTTTAGAGACCATCAAATCAGCGTTTACGGCCAAGCCGTCCAATCAACCAGGTTCCCTGAAGGTTGAAAAATGGCAAAAAGCGCTGATCCCGGACAGAAAGCTGCTCCTGAGAAAAAGTATTGCCAAGGAAGGTTCCTTCACCCTTTTCATACCTGAAAAACTGTGAAGACCATTGTAGCCAGACTTCGCCCTGAAACCTAATCCGTTCGAGGGCCTCGTATCTGAATTTGATTTGCGGGCCTTGCTGAACAAAATAGCTTTGGAGATAAATCAATCCTACGCCTGTAGCAGGATCTGAGAGGCTTGCTTTTGATTTTCTTACCTGCCAGAAAGCCCTGTAACCCATTTGTACAGACCAGGGTTTACGGGAGTCGGATGTGGATGCCCATTGAGCCCTAAGGGCCAGGTCATACAACACCACCGTATCAATCGGACTTTCAGAAAAATCCTTCCAGTTTAACTGACTGAGCCGGTTTTCCCGGCGGAGTGCCTCAGTAAAAATGCGCCAACGGGCATGAAGCCTGACATCTGCCTGGTGGTTGAAAATCAGAACACGATTCGATCGGTTTTTATCTTGCTGGGAGGCAAAATCGCGGACCTGATAGGTGGCCCAAATGCCCATTTGGCCTGTCCAGTTGAAGAATTTGTTGTTCCAACGGATGGCGGGTTCCCATCGTAAAATCCTGTCGATGTAGTTTTCATTGCTTTGACTTGCTTCAATGAAGATGAGATGTCGGAGACTGCCCGAAAACCGGTTGGTCAGACGAAGGCCGGAAACCAGTTGCCAGTCGTACATCAACTCTCCTGCATACAGAATTTCATCCCGGTCCTGATTGTTCAATTCAGAGCGGGTATCTACCCGAAGCAACTGCGCTACATAGTTTAGCCTGAAGGCATGCCTTTTATGTGGCTGATATCGGAAATCTGCTGTCCAGGTTCGGAACATTTCCCGGATGTCTTTTATGCGTTCATCTTTTAGCTTTTGGTTGAAGATGTTGAAATTGAGGTTGTAATCCGGACTTTTGGGGTCAAGTCGGTTGAGGATATCGTAGGTACGGTTCCGCAGTCTGGACTCGAAAGAACCCAAAAGGGAAAGCTTTTTTCTTCGATACCTGATTTCATTGAGACTTTGAATTTCATCCTGAAAGTACCTGACATTTCTGGTTTCAGTTCCCAGGTCTTTGCTGCGGTAAAAAAAACTTCGGTTTGGGGTCTGGAAATCATTTTCCGAAGAAATCATCAGTGCCGATGTAATGGGGATCCGGATTTTTGCCCGGGCAAACAGGGTATCACTTTGGATGGACTGAATGTCCTGTCCCAGATAATCTTCTACTTTGTTTTGGAGCCAGCCCGCCTCGAGGGCAAGCAGTCCACCACCAGAAAAATCTTTTCCTACCCTTCCTGTCCCTAAAAATCTTTGGTTGTTCCGTGGATTAATCCGGCTATCGGAAGCGACACCAATAATCCGGGCATTAAGGGTAGAATCGGCTGAATGGTATAGCCACTCAGCCAGAACCTCGCCTTTTATGCCTGAGTTGTCCTGTTTTAGTCTTTTGTCGTTGGCCATCCCACCTCCGACCTGGACAAACAATTCCTGATTTCTGGTTCTGATCCAATGGTATCTCAGATGTGTAAGTACCTGGGCAATGCGTGTTTCATTGGCCAGGTAAGAAAATTGCCAGGCCTCGGTTGTCCAATTCCACCTGGGCGACCAGGACCGCCTGTATTGTGCCAGGGACCAAAGGTTGTGGGTAATGAAATTTCTTGAAGGAAGGGCACGGTTGTAAATCCAATATTGTCCCGCCTGGAGCTCCAATCGTTGGGAACGGGCAAAAGAATGCCGGTGGTCAATACCGGTGCCAGCCGAAAAAGTATTGATGCCCTGTCGCAGACTTTCATGGTGAAGGGTGTTGGTATCGATTTGAATCTGAGCACTTACCGGACATATTCCCCAAAACAGCAACCAGCCTGCCAATCCCGGAAACCGAAACAGCTGGTTTGGCAAATGAAGTGCTGGAAAATACTTTTTCAAACAGAACCAGAATTTTCCCCAAATTGAACAAGAATTTTGGTCCTTGCGACAATCGAAGAACGGATTTCATGGCAGAACGGTTTTTCAAGTACGGAACAGTGTTTCTGGTAAGCATGTTCAAATTTGTTATCGGTCCTACAACAGGCATTTTTGCAGGTTTGAGTGTTCCCGAAACGGCCATTCTATCTTCCCTTGGAATGATGACTTCCGTTTTCCTTTTTTCATATGGTGGCTCGGCTGTCAGGGATTGGTGGTTTGCCACGTTCCGTCACGACCGAAAACTTTTTTCAACACGAAGCCGGAGGATTGTTCGTTTTTGGGTTCGGTATGGGATAAAAGGGTTATCCTTTCTCACTCCTGTGGTTTTTAGTCCCATTGTGGGTACACTGCTTGCTGTTTCTTTTGGTGAATCCAGGCAGCGCATTTTTCGGTTTATGTTTTTTGCTTCTGTTTTTTGGGGATTTGTCCTTTCCGGTGCCTTCTGGGTGCTGCATCGTTTTTTAAATGCCCATTGAAATGGGGTCACTTCTCAACAAATTCATAAGTTTGTTGGACCAAAACGATGAAACATTTTGCCTCTTTCCGGTGGATACCGGTATTGTGGCTTGGGATTGCCTTGCCAACCTACGGCCAAAGTAAAGCCGGACTAAAAGTCGCCCAGCCAACTGATTTTGATCCTAAAGCCATTTTTGAATTTGCCCGCCGGCAATATTCACGTGCTGTTCAGGATTATACAGATACCACCCGAGCCATCCGAACCTGCGATTCTACTGGTAAATGGACCAGCATACCCAAAGACGACTGGATGTCTGGTTTCTTTCCTGGAATACTCTGGTACATTTATGAGCAAACCCAGGATGAAAATCTGGCACTTCAGGCAAGGAAATGGACACAAAGCCTTGAAAAACAGAAGTTTTTAACCAAGCACCACGACATTGGTTTTATGATGTTTTGCAGCTACGGCAATGCCCTTCGCCTAAAGCCAATGCCGGAAGATATCCCTGTTCTGATCCAGTCAGCAGAGTCAGCCATAAAGCGCTTCAATCCCATTGCCGGGACGATCAAGTCATGGAATTTTAAGCCCAACGACCACCCTACCATCATTGATAACATGATGAACCTGGAATTACTCACCTGGGCCAGCAGGCAGACAGGGAACCCCAAATACAGGGACATTGCAATAAGACATGCCGAAACTTCAATTAAACACCATTTCAGACCAGATTTCTCGAGTTATCATGTGGTGCTTTATGACTCGACTACAGGAAAGGTGATTAAAAAACATACGGCTCAGGGATACAGTGACGAAAGCCGATGGGCCCGGGGCCAGGCCTGGGGTTTATATGGTTATACAATGATGTACAGGGAAACCGGGAACAAGGATTTCCTTAAACAAGCTTGCAGGATTTCTGACCTATTCATTCGTCTGTTGCCGGAAGATGGTATTCCATATTGGGATTTTGACGCCCCTGGGATTCCAAATGAAGTGAAAGATGCTTCTTCAGCCGCCATAGCTGCCTCCGGACTGCTTGAACTAAGCCTTTTTGCACCTACTTCAAAACAAAGAAAGAAGTATTTTGAAGCAGCCCAAAAAATGCTGAAGGCTTTAAGTTCACCTCCTTATTTGGCAAAGTCTCCCGGATATTCCTGTGTTTTATTGCATTCTGCCTACCACGTACCCAAAAAATATGAGGTAGACGTCAATATCTCATATGCGGATTACTATTACCTGGAGGCGCTTTCCAGATTTATCCGATTGGAGAAAGGGGCAAAATCGCTTGGTTGGTATTAAGGGTCAGGCCTAAAAATCCATTTCGAGAATTATGTGGTTATCCATAGCCTTTTTTTCAGGCAGGTCAACCAAAATCCCATCCGGCTGACTTCGGAAGCGCAAGGGTTGAGTTTCTCCGAAAGAAATGACTTTTTTGATTTTCTCCTTTCTGAGTGGTATCCACAGGACTTTTTCTGCATGTGAAAGCACATGAACATAAATTTTATTTCCCTTTTGGGTAGTTACCCCCCAGGGCTGGGGGGCGACAGGCCCACCGCGGGTACCGTAAATTGTGGTGCCAAAGCGCCCGGTCCAAACACCAATTTTTTTCAAAGTATCAATAAATTCACTTTGAATCAGGCCTGAAGGTTCAGGTCCTACATTGAGCAGGAAATTGCTGTTGTAACCAGCTGCTTTTACCAGGAGTCCGATCAGGTCTTTGCTTGTCTTGAACGATCTGGTGTCGATTTGATATCCCCAGGAACTCGGTTTGTCATACATGGTTTCGCACATCTCCAGTGGCAATTGGCCTACTTTAGATTCAGAAGAGAAACCAGTGGTATTGCTTCCAGGTAAATCCCGCTCAAACATTTGAAAGTCTTCCCCATCTTTAACAGGTTGATGGTGGTTGTTCCCGACAAGGCATTGAGGCTGAAGTTTATGAATGAGTTCATATTGCTCTTTCAGCTTCCAATCGGCATCTTTTTTATCCCACCAGCCATCAAACCAGATACCAGCCACTTCCCCATATTGGGTAAGTAGTTCGGTGAGTTGCTGGTTCATATAAGAGAGATATCGGTTCCAGTCGCCGTTTTCGGGCCTTCCTGTCGATTGCCCGGTATTCCCTCTTGGGTAATAATCCGGATGAGCCCAGTCAAGATGTGAATAATAGAAAAACAATTTCAGCCCTTCCTTTCTGCATTCATCTGCAAGTTCTTTGAGGATGTCCCTTTTGAAAGGTGTCCGGTCTATGATATCCCAGTCTGAAACCTTTGAATTGAACATGGCAAATCCGTCATGGTGGCGGCTTGTTATTGTAATGTACTTCATTCCTGAAGATTTGGCCATGGTCACCCATTGCCGGGCATTAAACTGGGTAGGATTGAAAAATGGTCCAAGTCGCTCGTAGTCCGAAAATTTCATTTTTCGGTTGTGTAGTACCCACTCGCCACTACCCAAAGTGCTGTAAATGCCCCAATGAATAAACAATCCAAATCTGGCGTCCTGAAACTCCTGCCTGTTTTTCAGATTGGAGGGTGCAGGCTGGTATTGACCATTCCCGTTCAGAACAAAAAGGATGAAAAGGAAACCTGTAAGAAAAATCTGTTTGAAGTGCATTGTTTTGGTTTGAAGTGTCAAATTAAGCTTTCCTTTTTTATCCATAAAAACAAAAGCACGTCTGGTTAATCCTGCAGGGAAACCAGACGTGCTTAATAATGGTTGGATTACTGAATCTGAATCTTACGGGTTATGACCTCCTTAGTCGTATGCAATCGAATCAGATAAAGCCCCGATTGGCCAGTGGAAATCCAATGTAAAGATCGGATTCCAGGTCCGGAATACAATTCTCCTTCAATTTGACCATCCGGACGAAGGATTTCGGCTCTCAGGATATCTTCATCCATCGATTCCAGGTAAATTTTCCCCTGCCCGGGATTTGGAAAAATGGAAATCCGGTTTTCGGAATAGTTTTCTTCCTGCGCAAAGTTCATTGCACTTGCGGGCCTAACCAGGTTAATGGTGATGAAGGCTGCCGCGATTGGTGAGTTTACCTGACCGGGAGCCACACCCATTGCCCGCACCGTAGTGGTTGCATTCACCGCAAACGGACCAGAATACAATTTTGTAAACGATGTTCCCAAAACAGGATTGTTTCCTGAAGTGGTATAATAAATGGTTGATCCGGCAGTAGAACATGAAATGCTAACGGCCTGAGGCCCGGAATAGGTGCCTGTTCCCGGACTAATTACCGGGGTTGCAACGGTTTGAGTTGGGTTGTTGATGGTCAGAAAAGCTGCAGCGACTCCAGACGTGGTCATCCCTGATTTGATGGCGAGGGCACGAATGGTTGTAGTGGCATTAACTGCAAAAGCTCCGCTGTACAGTTTGGTAAATGAATTGACCGATGTGGAGGGAACATTTCCATTTGTGGTATAAAAAATGGTAGCTCCGGAAGTAGAAGTTGTTATAGATACATTCTGCTGCCCCGAATATGTCCCTGTTCCAGGACTAATAACCGGGGTAGCTACCAGGGTGGGATTGTTGATGGTAATATTGGCCACTGCAACAGAAGAGTTGGTCAATCCGGTGGCTACGGCCATTGCCCGGATGGTAGTGGTTGCAGAAACCATAAATGGTCCATTGTAAAGTTTGGTAAAGCCTGTTCCGATAACAGGTGTGTTTCCCGATGTTGTATAATAAATAGAAGCGCCTGAGGTAGATGTGCTTAAAGTTATTGTCTGGGGGCTGGAATAGGTTCCGGTTCCGGGATTGATGGTAGGTTGAGCCGCCTGCGTAGATGGGGCGTTAACAGTTACAATCGCGTTATCACATACGGTGCAGTTTGCCGTTGTCACACAATAGGTAACAGTATAATTGCCCGGGCTGATGCTTGGGTTGAAAACCCCGGTTGAACTCACCCCTGTTCCGGTCCATGTTCCTCCTGAAGGAGATCCGGTCAGGGTTTGGTTACCAGCATTCTGGGCAAAACTTTTGTCAGGACCAGCATTGGTTTGGGGAGCTGCAAATATGGTAGCAGTTACGGCAAGGCGGGCACTTGGGGTGGCACAGCCTGTTACGGAAGATCCCACAAAATACGTCGTGGTACTGCTGATGGAAGGTGTTTGAAAACTTGTTCCTGTCCCCAAAACAGTGCTGCTGGTGGAAGTAGCATACCAGCTTATAGTACCGGCAGAGGCAGTTGCACCAAGCAAAACGGTACCGGGTCCACACCTGCTTCCACCTGCCATGCTGTTGATGACTGGTGTGCAAAGTCGGGTTGCAGTAAAGGTATATTCGCCCAGACTTCCATAATCAAGCGCAGCCACGCCACCCTTTGCCTTATAACTCGAAACCCCAACCCCGTCGATGTAAATGTAATAGGTGCCTGCACCAAGAGTAACATTGGATATGGAAGCATTCAGAATTGTGGTATCATTTGCATTTTGAAGGGTCGTGCCACCGGAATTTGTAAGCCACATTCGGATGTCCAGGTTTGCACCTGAATTGGTGGTAGAGGATTGCGAAGTAGGGACTGCAGTGAAAGAATACACTCCTGCAGTTGTGACAACCAGTTTGTGGGCATCCACATCGGTATTTCTTTCAATTACGCCTTTTCGATTGGCAGATCCGTTTCCGGGAGAAATTGTTACCGCTGTGGCTGCGGTATTTCCGGCATCATCTGCACGGTAAGAAAATCCATTGCTGGTAATTACCGCCAGATCGTCCTGAATTTCCTGGGTGCAAAGGCTACTATTGGCCGCTCCATGATACCACTGGCTTGTATTGCTTGAATAGCTGGAGCCCATAATCGGCGCCCATTTGGTCTGGCCGGAGCCTAATCCAGAGTGGTATTCCGTATTGAAGGTGCAATCGTCATTAAATCTGGAATGGTGTTGAAGGCCGAGGGTGTGACCAGCTTCATGAGAAGCTGCTTCAGCTGCATTTTTTGCCGAACTTCCCAGGAAATTGGTAAATACATAGCAGGCAATTTCTCCCCCACCGAAGGTATTGAGGTAAGCTACCCCACCTGCACCGCCATTTTCATCGGTATAAAACTCTGAATCGCTTGTAAACACAACTCTCTGCCGATTGGCTCCAGGTGCAGAATTGTATACGGTTGCAGAGGTAGTTACATTAATATTGAAAGGCCGGAAATCTTCAGCCACCCGGTTGAAAACTTCTGTAATTTTCTCTGTTGTGTAATCTGAAGCCCCGGTCACGATCGGATTTGGAAAACCAGAAGACGACCACCAGCCTGAATTATCGCTGTGGCCGTCAAAGTCCAGATAAAGCACATAAGTTGATCCCGGAAGGCTGCTAAGGTTTGTTTGGGCGGATAATGTTCCAGCCAGACTCCAAAGAATAACGAGAAGTGTTGTAATGCGATTCATAGCAGGAAAACTTATTCGGTGACGATTTTAGATAAACCTGTTTTTTCAAGAACAAAATTTCCGTTTTCCTCTCTGATAAGCCGGTAATGGTTGGTCCCTTTTTCCTGAATCAGATTGATCTGATAGCGAATCTTGCCCTGGAGTTCCTTCCGGTTCAGCAATAACTTGTACGTAACTGCTCCTGAAACCAAATCCAGCCGAAGGACTCCACTGGACTGGCCTTTATTGATATGACTTACAACCTGACCTTCAAAACTCAGCTCTTTTTTCTGTTCGTTCTGAAAGGTAATACGGGTATTTTCACCTTGTTCAAGCAGGAAAATTTCCTGGAGCGTCTGAGCTTTCAATGTGAGCAAACGGCCTAAACCATCTGGTTGAGCCACTGCCATTAAGCCAAAAAAAATTGCCAGGCTGGCAATGATTCCTAAAGTCTTTCGGTTGTAGAAGGTGTACAGTTGTATCATAGGTTTTACCGGAGATCAAAACAAAGTAAATCAATTTTTTCCGATTTGTTCAATTGAGGGAAATAGGCAGCTTTGTAATGTACGGGCCAAAAAAAAAGGGTGGAACTATCCACCCTTTTTTTGCGCATCAACCCATTAAGGGAAAATGCCCAGTTCCATATAACTGGTAGCTACCTTATTGATGGCATTCACATAAGCCGCTGTGCGCATGTCGGGAATTTCAGGATTGCTTTCCCAGATGGCCATAATTTCCCTTGTGGCGGAGATCATGGTTTCCTCCAGACCACTGTGAACAAGGTCAATTTCATCGGCACCACGCATGATGATGGCCCGCTCTTCGTCTGATACTTTTTTGCCTGTCAGCTCCTCCAGCTGTGCCAGTACGTGTGTGTTTTTGTTTTCGCGGAAACGTTTCTCCATCCGGCCATAACGGACGTGGCTCAGGTTTTTCAGCCATTCGAAATAACTTACAGTTACCCCACCCGCATTCAGGTACATGTCTGGCACAATTAAAGCCCCCATTTTTCCCAGGATTTCATCCGCATCCGGAGTTAAAGGACCATTGGCGGCTTCCCCAATAATTTTGGCCTTAATTCTGGGCGCATTTTCCTTGTTGATCACATTTTCCAATGCAGCCGGAATGAGAATGTCACATTCCAGTTCAAGGGCATCTGTGTTTTTGGCCAGATTGGTAGCTCCTGGGAAGTTGAGAATTGATCCTGTTTTTTTACGATGCTGGAATAGATCCTCTTCGTTTATTCCATCTGCACAGTAAACAGCACCTTCGAATTCGGCAATAGCAACCACTTTGGCTCCGCCTTCTCTGAAGAACTTGGCAGAATGGTAGCCTACATTTCCAAGACCCTGAACGACAACAGTTTTTTCTTCAATACCTTTTTTGAGACCCAGTTTTGCCATTACTTTTTCCATCCGGCATAATTCACGGATACCAAAAAATACCCCAAGTCCGGTGGCTTCACGTCGGCCATGAACACCACCCTGAGAAATAGGCTTGCCCGTTACACAACCGGCAGCATCAATTTCTCCAGGTTTAAGAGAAGCGTAAGTATCTACAATCCATGCCATTTCGCGTTCCCCGGTGCCGTAGTCGGGTGCCGGCACGTCAATGCCTGGTCCGATAAAATTCTTTTTGACCAGCTCGGCGGTGTACCTCCGCGTTATTTTCTCCAGTTCATAGGCACTGTGCTTTCGGGGATCAATTTTGATACCGCCTTTTCCTCCCCCAAAAGGGACATTCACTATGGCACATTTATAGGTCATCAGCGAAGCAAGTGCCATTACCTCGTCCTGGTTTACCGCATCGCTGAAACGGATACCTCCTTTACAGGGTGATTTGTGCTGACTGTGTTGAACACGATAGGCTTCGATAACCTCGATTCGTCCGTCATCCATTTTGACAGGGAACCGCATGGAATAGATGCTGTTGCAGGCTTTGATTTGTTCTAAAAGGCCTTTTTCCCACTTGGTGAATTCGGCCGCTTTATCAAAGCTTCGCTCGACGCTTTGAAAAAAACTGTAGTTGTGCATTGCAGGTAGTATGGTGCGATTGGTGTATTAAGAAAACCAGAAGACAGTCAAAAAACTGGCATGGTTTTCTGGCCGCAATACTACGGTTTTTGGGCTAAAATTGCCAAGTTCACTGCCCGTCCTTTCTCTGATCATGACCAAATCCTTCCGGTTGGGGACCAAATAATTCATTTCCCCGATCCCTGATGCTTTGGAATAAGAATGCCCTTTGGCTACCTACATTGAAAACTTTTATTTTGAGTCTTGAAATCAAAACCTGAATCTATGCCGGATTGGAAATGTCGTTTCGTCATTGTCTTAATTTTCCCCTTGCTTTTTTCCTGCTACACCATCGAAACCGACAATATGGAATTGCCCGACCGGCCCATTATCCATGAGCGGGAAGAATTTTCCATCAAGGTAATTCCAGCTGACAGCAACCTCAATCTTTTTACCGCAGAATTGTACCGTTATGATACCCTTTTTTTAAAATACGACCATGTGCCCGGAGTGCGTCACCGCTTGCCTTTTATCAATCTTGCCCAGGCAATTGGAGTGGGTGAACTCATTATCAGAAGGTACAAAAAGGGACATATGCCTTATTATTTTCTGAAGGACGAGCTGGATAGCCTGAAGTTAAATCCTTCTTCAAAAAAACCAATAGAACCAGAACCGGTTGCCCGGAACGAAACAGACAGGTAGTCTGCCCGGATTTGGATGTGGAAGAAGGAAGGGTCAGGAATCAGCCATTGCTGAGGATGTCGTGCATGCGGAGAATGCCCAGCACTTTGCGGTCGGGCAGTTGCAGAACAGGGGCTACATAAATCTGCCGGCCAGGCACTTCCATCATGGCCAGGACCTGGCCAAGGCCCATATCAGGCTCGAGAAACCGGGGTTCAATGGTCATGATTTCGGATACCGGAACCGACAGATCGTCGGCTTTGGAAAGGTATTTCCGGATATCTCCGTCGGTAAGGAAACCAGCGAGGGTCAGGTCTGGTTGTACGACACAAACACCGCCCAGGTTTTTTCGGGTCAGCATGAGAATGGCCTCCCGGATGGTTTGGTTTGGCGCAATAAGCGGGAGTGCCTCGCCCTGGTGCATGACATCGGAAGCCTTGAGCAGCAGGTTTTTACCGAGTTGACCTGCCGGATGGTTTGAGGCAAAATCGGCCTCTTTTAGTCCTTTGCGCAGCATCAATGCAGCAGCCAGTGCATCGCCGATGACCAGGGCCACCGTGGTGCTGCTCATCGGTGCCAGGTTGAAGGGTGACCCTTCAGCCGGAACGGAACCATCGAGAACAAGGTCGAGTTTTTCGGCCAGCGGGGTATTCAGATTTCCGAAAATCCCCAAGGTGCGGATCCCAAGACTTTTGATTTTGGGTAAAATGCGGATCAGTTCGGGCGTGGTTCCGCTTTTTGACAGCATCAAAACCACATCTCCATTGGAAAGCAGCCCCAAATCACCGTGCAGCGCTTCGTTTGCATTGAGGTAAACCGAAGGGGTGCCGGTACTTGCCAGGGTGGCTGAAATTTTATGTGCAATGTGACCTGATTTCCCGATACCGGTTACGACAACTTTACCTTTACAGGACAAAAGGAGTTCGATGGCTGCATTGGCATGGGGAGAAATGGCCAGAGCAGCCTTTTCCAGGGCAGAGATCTGGGCCTGAAAAACCGAGGCGATGGCAGAAGGGGCATCCATGAAATCAGGCCAGAATTTTTATCATTAACGCCTCCAGGTCGTGGAGAAACAACATATTGGGTCCGTCGGAAGGGGCATTGTCCGGATCTGGGTGAACTTCCAGAAAATAGCCGTTGGCTCCGAATGCCTTCGCAGCCAGGGCCATTGGCGGAACAAACTCCCGGTTTCCGATGGTTTTTCCGCCGCCGCCACCCGGGCGTTGGACGGAATGGGTGCAATCCATGACCACAGGGAAACCAAAGGCAGCCATGTCGGGCAGGTTCCTGAAGTCGACCACCAGGTTGTTGTAGCCAAACATGGTTCCCCTTTCGGTAAGCAAAATCTGGTGATTTCCGGTGGACTTCACTTTTTCGACCGGATACTTCATGTCCTGGCCTGAAAGAAACTGGGCCTTTTTAATGTTTACAATTTTATTGGTCTTGCCGGCAGCCAGAAGAAGATCCGTCTGGCGGCATAAAAAAGCCGGAATCTGAAGAATGTCAACATATTCCGCTGCAATATCTGCCTGATAGCTTTCGTGAATATCGGTAAGGAGAGGGAACCCATAGGATTTCCGGATGGAAGCCAACATTTCCA
>JBIPNA010000041.1:0-14624 GCA_044375665.1 Catalimonadaceae bacterium | reverse complement strand
CCCGGGAAATGGGCAATGGCATTTTAGAAGAATACTGCCGGGTACTTGCCCATGGGTTGCTGCATCTTTGTGGTCTGAACGATAAAACCAAGGCACAATCCAACCTTATGCGGAAAGCCGAAGATGCTTTTATTGCCCTTTATCTGAAAAAACTGACTGAAGTCAATTAACGCATCACCTGGACCCAGCTGCGACACCCATTGCCGTTTTCAAACTGAAGCTGAAAAAAGTAAGTGCCGGGTTCTAAATCCTTAGGATCCCAGTTGTTGGAATAGTCCGGACTTGAAAATACCCGCTTACCCCAGCGGTTGAATACATCTAAACGGGTTTTGGAGGGAAGGTTTTGGATAACAAAAACATCATTAGCCCCATCCTTGTTCGAAGTAAGCAGGTTGGGTACCGATGGAGGCCCTGCTTCTATGATTTCCGATTTATAGTCATAACATAAACCCCTCTGAACAGCAAGACCAACCTCATAAGCCCCTGATTTCTCAAATTGGTGGAGGGGTTTGTTTTCAAACGAAACCTGGCCATCTCCGAAAGTCCAGAGATAAGCTGTGGCATTGCTGTCACCAGGAATAAATCGGTAGGCCATTTCCGAGCATGATGTCATTTGGGGCCGTACCACCCAGGAGGCAGAAACCGGATTCTCTAAAGGAGGCACAAAAATCTGGGTGGTTGCAAAATCTGGGCAGGTGTTTTTTATGCCCACCAACTGAATCTGAACAATTCCCGAATCTTTTGGGAAATAATCTACCTGCTGGCCCCGGAGCGTGTCATTGCCAATTATCCAGGTATAAGATTCGGCTCCGTTGGAAATTCCTTTCAACCCTATTCTGGTAAAAGAGGCACATGGATTAAGATCAAGTTCACTTTCCAGATCCACCTGAAGGTCGCTTAAAAGAACCGCCTTAAAAAAGCTGATTTTACGGCAACCCGAGGCAATGCTCTCATTTTGAACCGGGTATAAGGTAGTTTGTTGCGGGACAATCAACGGCTGAGTCAAATTGCCATTCCGGATGTCAGGATGGGGGAGAAATGTCCTGGAAACCCCAGGGTAGGAGGGAAGCTGTGGCCTTAAACTGTCTCCCGGACAAAATCCCTGCTCAAGGGTATCGGTTGGTAAGGATTCTTCCGGCAGTAAAATCAAGGTGTCCTGATATACCCTTCTTGGAACACAAGAAGTAGGGTTGGATGCATAGAGGGTGACGATATAGGTTCCGGGTCCCGGAAAAGTATGTGTAAGGGAAATGGCATTGCTTGCCAGGGAGTCGCCATCTCCCCAATACCATACATAGTTTGTTCCGTTGATGGACAAATTTTGAAAGGTGATTTCATTTTGGCAGTTGACATTCGAAAACACTTTAAATTCTGCTTTAAACTGGCCCAGGTTAATCTTGATCACACCCTGACTACAGTTTTGGCTGGCTATCCCCGGACTGTAACTTCCCGGAGTTCCATTGAAAAACTGGCTTCCTTGTCTGCAACCACAGGTGGCCTGGTAAATGATGCCTTTTTTATCGAAACGGCTCATGCCCCCATCAACGTGCTCTCCCCGAAAGGGTCCACCAAGAAATGAGCCAAATGAAAGCGATGCTGCTTCCGAAGCCAGGATTCCAAAGTAAAAATCTGAGCCATCTGTAATGGCTTTTAAGGCATCTGGTGTGGTTGGAAATCCGTTGGTATTTCCTCCTGTATAGCCTCCCAGCGGGCTGAAATTGGAGTTTCCGCTCCAACCTGAAAAATAGATCCGCCCACAGGTATCCACAAGAAAAGCCGAGGGAACCAGGGTGGAAGAAGGCAATGATCCAAGGGCAGTAGACCAGGTACGTTGGGTCAGACCCGGATTGAATTTCTGAAAAAATACCCGGCCTCCGGCATTGCCGTATTTCCCTGAATCAGGTTGAATAAAACCATCGGTCTGCCCCATGACATATACATTTCCCAATACATCGGTCTGGACAAGGAAAGCAAGGTCGTACCGATCGGTTCCTGTATAGGTGGCGTTCAGCAAAACTCCGGTGGTCCAATCAAATAAAGCAAGGACGGCATCGCAGCGGTCGTTTTTGGCTGTTCCGTTGTTGTTTGATAATCCGGGTTGGAAACCATTTGCAGTTCCGGGAAAATCGATGCTTCGTGAGCCTCCACAAACCACAATCCGGCCACCTTCCCGGGGCTGAATGGAGTATAATAAGTCATCTTCTGAACCACCCAGATAAGTGGACCAGTCGAGGTTGGAAAAATTTGCATTCAGACGAAAAACCACACCGTCCACATCACCGCTGAGTTGGTTTTGATGGGCGGCTACTACAGGGAAGTCATTGGATTGCGTCAGGCTGGCAACCAGCACCGTTCCATTTGGCCCGGAGCAGATATCGCCCCGGAATGCATCTCCATAGTTCATCGAAAGAGGCTCTTCAAAAGCGTTGATTCCATCATTTGCAGATCCTCCGATGTAGGTTGAACCCAACAATTCAGAAAGGTCCTCGTTGAACCGGACCACCACCATATCCGAGCCATTCGAGTATTCGTAGCTGGAGGAAAATCCGGAGAGCGGGGAAAAAGTGGTTCCACCCTGAAAGCCGGGTTGGAAAGCGGAGGCTGTGGTGGGGAAATTGAGGGAAGAAGTAGTGCCTAAAATTAAAAGGTGGTTGCTTGAATCTATGTTCAGGCTGTGTGGGGTATCGGCTCCCAGTCCACCCAGAAAAGTAGAGGAGAGCAATTGAGTGCCAGTTGGATTGAACTTTTGAATGGCCATGTCGTAGGTTCCGGGACCGTTGCTGGTTCCGTTGTAGCTCAGGTCAAAAGCACCGGTTGAGGTTGGAAAACTGGGGCCATAAACTGTACCTGCGGTATAGGCATTGTCCAGCTGATCGCCAACAGCACTGTTGGCCCAATTATCCGAAACGCTATTGCTGTAAGTGAGGAACAGAAACTCGGGATCAACAACCAAAGGCTTGTCAGGATGTACTGGTTTAGGAAAATGAAACTGAAAGCTGGTGCCTGTTTTCCTGAACAGACAGGTAACAGGTTGTTTTTTCCCGGTTTCCGTCTCCTGATAAGCGAGCGGAATCGATTCTTCAACCAGCCCCAATGCCGTGTGAAGCAAAAGATTCTGATTCCTGATTTCAGTTTTTGCCAGCCCTTCATATTCCCAGCGCACCTCTTTTAGAAACTTAGCCTGATGAGCCAGAAGGTCATACTTTAAATGACCATCCTGAAAATAAACCCGCATATCGACGCCGGGATACAAGTTTTGGTAAAGAACTGAGTTGAACCCGCGGGCATTTGAGGCCCATTTTCGGGGATTGTTGCCTAGGAAAAAGTTGAAAGAAGTGCCGGATGGTGTGTTTTCTCCTTTGCGGTCTGTGGTGGAACTTCCGGAGAAGCGAAGATCATAAACCTGCATTTTGGTAGAATGCACTTCTGCCTGGTCGCAGACGTGGCCTGATCTTGAAGGAAACAAAGCAAACCGGAACCCGTCTGGCATCAACCATACATACCCGCCGGGAATGGCACCCATAAAGCCTGCCTGCTGTGGCCACTGTCCTTTATTTTCAATAAAAATTTCACCTATCTGGCCTGATGCCGGAAGTGAAGAGTAAAGTATACTCAGGGTTAAAAGAGTCAGGAAAACGGGACGAATCATTGGATATCGAGTAGTAGTTGCAGCGTGGGGGCTGCAATTTCGAAGAAATCTCCAATTTCTTAAGATTCGCTTTTCAATTCTCAGAGCCGAAATGAAATCAGTAAACGGTCATCAATCTGAGGAAAGGATCCCTGCCATTCTTCGACACCTGATTTGATTTCCTCCAAACCTTGCAGAAGGGAAGAATGATTTGAATCCCGGATGATCTTCAGCAAACGTTTTCGGGTAAGCCTTTTCTGGCCTGGTCCGCCCAGTTGGTCAAACATGCCGTCTGTGAAAAGGTAAAATACATCGCCCGGTTGAATGGAAATGGTTTGGCTCAGACCCCTGTAATCGTAACGGTAATTCTGACCCCGGCTGCCTTCCTTATAGGAGTAAATTTCTCCTTTCCGGACCATGTGCAACTCAATTCCTGAACTGATAAATTGGATTGAATTATCCTCAAAATCAATGGAAAGCAATGCCAGTTCAACGAAATCAGGACTTTGTATTTCAGAATTTGCTCCCAGGAGCCTGACCAGAGAGCGGTTGAAAAAGCCCAGAATTTCTTCTACATTTTTCAGGGATTCATCTTTAACAATTTCCCGTAGAAGTCCAACTGCAATGGTGGTCATAAAGGCTCCCGGAACTCCATGACCAGTACAATCACCTACCGCAAAATAATGCTTCTTCCCCTCGTGGGCGAGCCAGAAAAAGTCTCCACCTATGATGTCTTTCGGTTTATTGTAGACCGCCGCATGGGTGAAAAGCGATTTGAGCGCAGTTTCCCCGGGAAGGATGGCAGATTTTATCCGGCTGGCATACGTAAGGCTGTCGGTAATATTTTTGTGTTGATGTTGAATCAGTTGCTCTGCCTCTAACCTTTCGGTAATGTCGCGACCTATGGATAAATAACCATCTATTTTTCTTCCTCCCTCTGATAAAAGCAATGACACCTGAAAACCGAGCCACCGAACCTGCCCGTTTTTTGTTACTACCGGAAATTCATGATAGGTACTGGGGATCCGGTTTCTGGTCTGATTCCGGTAAAATTCCACCACAGATTCCTTTTCTTCCGGGCGGATAAATTCGGTATATTTTCTGCCAATCAGTAATGTGTTTGGAATCCCAAGGATAAATGAAGTCTGTGGATTGGCATAAATCATTGTGCCATGGATGTCGGTCTGGTAAATGGCGTCTGGTGCATTTTCGATGAGGTGTTCAAAACGTATTTCCAACGATTCCCTATCTGTAATATCCTGGCCCAGAAGAACCATCATATCCTGAGACAAAGCCCTTCCCGAAAACTGAAATTTCCTGAATTCACCTTTTTTGTTTCTCAGATAGGCTTTGACCTCCGACTCTTTCTGGTCCTGGATCCTGTGCAGTAAAGTGACAACATCCTCCTCCCTGCTAACCACATCTGACCACCACATTTTTCCTCCGACTTCCTGGCTACTGTAGCCCAGAATTTCTGAAATATTTTCGCTCGCAAATACAAGGCTACCGTCAAACCGGAAGCCAAGGATCAAAACCGGGCCTGAATTGACCACTTTGTTGGAAAAGGACAGCTTATCTTCTACCGATTTCTTGGATAAGTGAATAATAAATAAAACTACCGAAAGCCCTGTGGCACCCATTTGAAATGGAACCGGGCTATAGAGGGGTTGCGAGATATTCTGCCCACACCAAAAAGCAAAAACATTCAAGGCTACTCCGAATCCAAGGATTTGCCAGTAGCGGTCGAATACCAAAAATGAGATGGAGGATATGTACAATAAGGCAACCACATGGTATGGAGCCATATTGCTTTGAATCACAGAGGTGCCTGTATCAAAAAGAAACAATAGAAATGAAACTGAAAGAAACAACCGGATGTGTTTCTTGCTGGAAGGGGAAAATAAGCTGATACCAAAAAAGCCAATGGTCGCGAGGCAGGTGAGAAACAGCAGTACAGGATTCAACACCACATGCTGTTCAAACCGGGCTGAAACCAGTTGTGTGACAGGATAAAAAATGGCAAAAATGAGTAAAATGACCTGGCTGGTTTTTTCGGGAAGGGAAACCCCCTCGTGGAAATGCTGCTGATCAGACAGAGACTTGATCAGGGTACGGGCTGAAATGCCACCGACGACAAAAACCAGGAGTAAGCCCAATACCAAAACCCAGGTTCTTTGGTACCACGGGGCCTCAATGCTGAATGTTAATCTGGATGGGGTGCTGCATGTAATTCCGTCATAGCTGGTCCGAACCCAGAAAACATGTTGTCCCGGACCAGGATCAAACCAAATGGTTTCCATTTCCGGGGAAAAAGGGCTCCAGGGAGAATCTTCGGAATCCTTCCGGAAGCTATACTTTAATTTTTGGGGATAAACCGGATTGATGGCCCTGAAAGAAATGGAGATGGCCGTAGGCTGCCCTTGGATATTGAAACCGGTTCGGTCTGTGAGGTACCATTGACTGGAAAAACCTGGAAGGGTATCCGACCAGACACCACCCCTGAAACTTGCTTTCAGATGGGTAATCTCTGGCTTAAGGGGTAGCGGGTCCAAAATTCTGCTTTTTACCGGCATGGCAAAAAGTCCCTGAATGGTGCAAACAAATAAGTTGTCCTGATGTATACAGGAAGCCCGCATGTTCGCTTCATATCCCTCAAAGCCCTCCTCCGGCCCGAAATTACGGATTTCAATGACCCGACCATCTTCCCCTACACGTACCCGGTCGAGTCCCTGGTTGGTTCCAAGCCACAAATGCCCAAACTGATCGGCGTCTAAGGTGTAAATCAGATTAGAAACCAACCCATCTTCCACCTGAATCTTCCTCCATCCTTTAGGGCCTAAACCGGCCAGGCCATAAGGGGCCGCAAACCAGAAATTTCCATGCGCATCTTTGGTTCCAATAAAAAATGACCCGCCAATGCTGTCCGGTACCAAAACACGTTCAATTTTACTCTTTTCAAGATTCAGGGAAAAAAAGCCAGTATTACTGGCGAGGTAATACTGCCCCGGGCTGTACTCCTGAAATGAATATATATACTCCGGATGGCCTTTAGGCCCTTGAATGGCTTTGATTTTTCCATCAGGAGAAAGCAGCCAGGTTCCATTTCCATAGGTTCCGACCAACATTCCGCCATCTGGTAAAGGTTTAAGAAGAATTACCTTGCCGGGTTGTTCCCAGCGGTGGACGATTTTGTTAAAATTAGAATCTACCTCAATCAGACCCTTTTCGGTGCCAAGAAAGAGCTGGTTCCGGTTCTCTGAAATTGAAAACAGACTCAAACCCGGAAAATAAGTTTTTACCTCTGGCCTTCCTCTGGAGAAAACAGGGGAGGAAACGAGCAGGCCGGTTTCTTTTCCACCTGCCAGAATGCGATTTTTCCGATCTACAAAAACTGTTTTTAAGTTGGTGGTTGTTAAAGCCGGCAAATTTTCAAAAGAATAGCCGGTATGGGCCGGTTTCATCACTAGGCCTGAACCCTGGGTGCCTATCCAAACTGTCCCGTTTTGATCCAGCATCATGCAGGAAATGCTATGAATTTTCCCGTTTGAAGCTTGCTTTAAATCCAAAACCTCACCAGAAAATGAAATGACCCGCCGTTGATTGGTTCCATACCATTTTACATATTGGCCCAATCCAAAAATTACAGAGTTAATCTCCTCGTCTGGCAGAAGTTGCTGGTTTGCCATTCGTGTCCATTGGGCAAGAAATGGCCAGCCTTCTTCCAGGTCCAGAACAGATGTAAAGCCATCGGAAGAGAGTAATGCGACCGAATGGTCATTAATCGGATTAATTCCAATCACTCTTTTTCCCACGAGATGGGTTTCTTTTTTGAGCAGCATGGTCCTGGCCCTGGCTTTCAGGTCTACTACCCATAATCCGGAATCCTCCGATGCCAGAATCCACCTTGTGCCAACTCCCCCGTAAGCATGATACTGGGTATTAACTCTGGGAAATGAAAATATTGTTTTCCTGGAAGATGAGTCTTTTCCCGTTTGGAATATATTCCTGTCGGTCAACCCAAAAATCAATTTATCCATCACCAGAACATGCCTTAGTTCAGCAAATCCTCCCCACTTTCCAACGAATCGATCAATGTTGGAATTATTGTAGGTTTGGATTCCACCGTATACCATTCCGACCGCAAGCCGGCCATCTGAAGTTTCCTTAACATCGGCAATAAAGTCGCTTTCCAATCCAGAGCGGTTGTTGACAATAAAGTAATTATGGCCATCAAACCGAACCAGTCCTCCGCCCCTGGTGCCTACCCAGATCAAGCCTCTGCTATCCTGGAAAATTGTTGAGATTTCTGACTGAGGCAGACCTTGACGAAGCGAAAACTGCCTGAGAGATGGTACCTGTCCGTAAGTTTCCGATCCCTGAAAGCTGAGGCCAAGAATGAAAAATAGTCCGACGATTTGGGTAAATATGCCTCGCATGAGGAAAAGAAAGACAACCTTAGCCACTGGCTCTGAAAAGTAAATATATAAGCGGATAAAAGTTTACCAATAAATTTGCTTTGAGTAGGTTACGAATAGGGCGTAAGGAAAATGCATCTCAGACACAGCCTTTGCATGCAATCAGATTTTCCAGGTGGTTTTCATTTCATTCATCCGGAGATTCAGTGTTTTCTTCGTGCAAATCAGTTCATTGATTTTTTACCCGAATTGATTAACCGGTGTATGAAATGGAGAAAAAAAGAGTCTGCCATTCCATCTTTTTGAAATCTTTTTCGATGGCAGAAGTCCTCTATATTTGCGGCCCCGGAGATCTCTGTGGAATTATTGAACCTTACTATGTCTTTGAAAATCAATATCGACGCTGCCATAAAATCAGCCATGATGGCCCGCGAACAAAACCGGCTTCTGGCGCTTCGGAGTATAAAGTCACTTATTCTTCTTGAAGAAACGAAGGAAGGTGGGAATGGAACCCTTAGCGAAGAAGCAGAAATGAAAATTCTTCAGAAAGCAGCAAAACAGCGTCGTGATTCATTGGAGATTTTCCGGCAGCAGGGAAGGGCCGACCTTGCAGAAAAAGAGCAGGCCGAGCTTTCGGTTATCGAGGAATTCCTTCCCAAAGCCCTGTCTCCGGAAGAACTGGAAGTCCGGATAAGGGCTATTCTGGAGGAAACTGGTGCAAAAAGCCCTGCAGATATGGGTAAAGTCATGGGTGTGGCGAGCAAAGCTCTTGGAGGCCAGGCCGATGGAAAATCCATCTCGGAGACTGTTAAGCGTCTGCTCGCAGGAGGTTGATTCCGGCATGCATCCCATCGATATTGGTCTGGCTGTTTTCCTTGCATTGGGTGCATGGCAAGGCTATAAACAGGGGATTGTTTTGCTTTTGGTCAATTCACTTGCCTGGATTGCAGTGATTGTTCTGGCTTTCCGGTTTTTGGATGTGATCAGCTCCTGGCTGCAGAATTATGTTAAGGCCGGATCCTTTTTACTTCCTCTGCTCAGCTTCATTTTGGTTGTTTTGGTTGCTGGATTTGGGATCCGTTGGATGGGCAATGCCATAAGGCAAGCCATCAAAAAAACATTATTGGGCCCTCTGGATGAAGCCGGAGGTGCGTTCCTGGGCCTGCTTCGGGCTGGATTTGTATTGAGCTCTCTTTTGATGGGACTTAAAATAATGGGTGTCCAGACACATTTACCCCCTCAGTCAGAGTTGTGGCTTTATCCTGTGGTTGAAAAACTCGGACCCATGGGTCTGAAGTTGCTGGCTCCACTTCTTCCATTTTTACAGGAATTGCTTCGAAAGGTATAAAACCCTGCTTTTGCCCAATTCCCTTTTGTTCAGGGCCGGGATTGCGAAAGATTCTTTTACCTGTTTGCAAAATATCAGGGATATAACCCATTTTGCGCCACCGATTCCGGCGAAAAGCCGAATTGCGGTCAGCCAATAAAAATTCATGAGTTTATTCCGAAAAAAATCATTGAGCGAACTTCTTTCTGTTGCCAATGATCATGAGAAGGGTTTAAAACGTACCCTGGGAGCAGGTAACCTTGTTGCACTTGGCATCGGTGCCATTATCGGGGCAGGTTTGTTTGTCCGAACGGCCGCCGCAGCTGGTCAGGCTGCCGGACCCGCAGTGACCATTTCCTTTATTGTAGCAGCCATTGGGTGCGCATTTGCCGGCTTATGTTATGCCGAGTTTGCAGCCATGATTCCAATTGCAGGTAGTGCATATGCCTATAGTTATGTCACCATGGGCGAACTTGTTGCCTGGATTATTGGATGGGCATTAATCATGGAATATGCTTTGGGGGCAGCCACGGTAAGCATTGCCTGGAGCGAATACCTCAACAAACTCCTGGGGGGCGGAATACCCTATGAATGGTGCCACTCTCCATTTGAGAGTTTTACGGATTCTGCCGGGGTATTCCATCAGGGCATGATGAATGCGCCTGCCCTGGTTATTTTGCTTCTGCTTACACTCCTGCTCATCAGGGGAACCCAGGAATCTGCCAGAGTCAATGCAGTTATCGTTTTTGTAAAAGTGGCTATTGTGTTGCTATTCATAGCCCTTGGCTGGCAGTATATCCTTCCTGAAAACCATATCCCTTACCTTATTCCGGAGGGAACCGCCCCTGTAAAAGATCAGGCAGGGAAAATCATTGCCGACTATAGTGGCTTTTTCAAATACGGATGGGGAGGTGTTCTGGGTGGTGCCGCCATTGTATTTTTTGCTTTCATTGGATTTGACGCCGTGAGTACCGCTGCACAGGAAGCCAAAAATCCCAGCAGGGACATGCCCATAGGGATCCTGGGTTCTCTTGTGGTTTGCACCATTTTGTATATTTTGTTTGGACATGTACTAACTGGTGTGGCCAACTGGAAAGAGTTTGTCGATCCTGAAAAAGGAAGGGAGGCATCTGTAGCATATGTTATTGCCACCTACATGGTCAATTACAAGTGGCTGGCCACTGCTGTCACTGTGGCTATTCTTGCTGGTTTCAGCTCTGTGATCCTGGTTATGCTGATGGGCCAAAGCCGGATTTTTTATACCATGAGCCATGATGGCCTTATTCCTGCAGCTTTCGGTCACCTGCATCCTGTTTTTAAAACCCCATACAAAGCCAATTGGATGCTTTTCATATTTGTTGGCCTCTTCGCAGCTTTCGTTCCCGGACACGTGGCCGGCGATCTGACCAGTTTCGGCACCCTGTTCGCTTTTGTTTTGGTGAGCATTGGTGTTTGGATTCTCCGGGTCAAAGCACCTGAAATTAAAAGACCATTCCGTGCACCTTTGTCCCCAATCGTTCCAATTCTCGGGGCTGTGGTTTGTTTGGGCATGATTGTAGCTTTGGATCTGCAAACCCTTCAGGTGGCATTCGCCTGGATGGCTTTGGGTATCGTGGTTTACTTTTTGTATGGCCGAAGAAACAGCCGGCTGCATCCACCAAAAAAATAGCCAGATGGAAAGCAAAACCTACAAAGGCGATGGTTTTGAGGTGATTTGGAAACCATCTGCCTGTATCCATTCCACCCTTTGCTGGAAGAACCTGAAACCAGTTTTTGATCCTTTCAGAAAACCCTGGATTATATTGGAAAATGGAGAAAAAGAAGCCATTAAAGAGCGGGTTCTGGCCTGCCCTTCCGGGGCCTTGCAATGGAGCGAGGCATCCTCTCCTGAAACTCCATCATCAGCAAGTGAATTTTTACATATTGAGCCCCGTGAAAACGGCCCCCTTGTGCTGAAAGGCGCATTTCTTCTCGTGCATCCGGATGGAAAACGCGAAGTCCTTGATAAAACAACTGCCCTTTGCCGTTGCGGGGCTTCGGCCAACAAGCCGTATTGCGACGGATCTCATTCTAAAACCGGTTTTACCACGTCCTGACCATATGGAAATAATTGCTGAAATCAACGCCAACCTGGGTCCTGCCGACTTCTACATGGACCTCCGCAACGACCAGCACCTCTGGCATGCCGACGAGCCGCTTGAACTTGGTGGAACCAACAAGGCACCAAACCCTTATGAATTGCTGCTTTCTGCCTTGTCGTCCTGTTCTGCCATTACCATGAAAATGTATGCAAACCGGAAAGAATGGCCATTGGATGGTGTCCGGGTTAAGTGCGATCTGGTGAAAGACGAGCCCGGTTCTCCCAACCGTATTCTTCGAAAAATTTCTCTTGAAGGCCCTTTGGACGAAGACCAGAAGGCCCGCCTGATCCAAATCGCTGATTTGTGCCCGGTACACAAAATGATCAGTGCCGGCACGAAAATTTATACCACATCGGTATAAAAAACAGAGCAGCTTTTTTCGAAGGCCCTGATATATCGCAAATTCCGGATCGGAATTTCGTACATGTATTTTTACTAAGTCAACTTCCAAACTCTATAGGCCAGCATAAGCCAGCCTGAAAGAAAAGCCAATCCACCAAGCGGCGTTATGGCCCCCATCCATTTCAGGCCGGTGGCGCAAAGCAGGAAAAGGGAACCGGAGAAAATAACAATACCCAGGAGGAAAGCAGTGGATACACCGCCCAGTGACATATCCGGTCGTACCCAGCCCAGAATACCAACCAGTACAAGGGCAAGCGCATGATACATTTGGTATTGGACTGCTGTTTCATAAGTAGCCAGCCGGCCCTGTTGAATCAGCGCATCTTTTAGGGCGTGGGCACCAAATGCCCCAAGGGCCACAGATAAGAAGCCCAGTAGTGCGCCGAGGATAAGACTTGTTTTTGGGGAAAGCATAAAGCAGAGAAAAAAGGAGTTTGTGTTACTTTGCCACAAAATTAGGGAATGGCTTCACAGAAACTCGGTCTTCAGCAAACGCTTTCGCAAAAGCTATCGCCCCAGCAGATTCAATTTATCAAACTGCTGCAAATACCCACGACCGAACTGGCTTCAAGAGTGGAAGAAGAGCTGGAAATAAACCCGGCCCTGGAAGAAGGTCGGGATGAACCGTTGCCAGAGAACAACGACAATCAGGAAGAAAAGGAATTTGATGATCCCAACGAACTCCCGGAGGGCGAGGGAATGGACGATAAAATCAATCTGGAAGATTATCTGAGGGATTCTGATCAGGCTGGCTATAAACTGCAGGGAGACGGCCCATCTCCGGATGAAGATGATCGGGAAATTCCCATGGCCAGTGGTTCTACCATCAACGATTTGTTGATTCAGCAACTCGGCTTCCTCCCCCTCAATGAAAGAAAAAGAGCCATTGGGATTCAGTTGATAGGTTCCATAGACAGTGACGGATATATCCGAAGGGATTTGTTTTCCATTGCCAACGATCTGGCATTTTCACAGAATATCGAAGCCACAGAGGAAGAACTGGAGGAAGTCCTGGACCTGATTCAGCAGTTTGATCCTCCAGGAATTGGGGCCCGTAATCTTCAGGAATGCCTGATTTTGCAATTGGACAGAAAAAGGGGAAACTATGAAGTGGCATCAATTGCCATCCAGATTGTGGAAGACCATTTCGAAGATTTTACCCGTAAACACTACGAGAAAATCGAAAAAAGAATTGGGGTGGAGGATCATAACCTGATGAAAGACGCCATTTCTATGATTACCCACCTCAATCCAAAACCTGGGGAGGTGTCGGAAGGCAATGGAAGCGGAAACCAATTCATTACGCCGGATTTTATCCTCGTCAACAACTCCGGGAAACTTGAATTGTCGCTCAATGGCCAGAATGCCCCGGAACTAAAGGTGAACCGGACATACCGGGATATGTTGGAACATCTGGCCAAAACACCCAAAAGAACCAAGCAGGAAAGGGAAGCCCTGGGATTTATCAAACAAAAATTGGATTCAGCCCAGTGGTTTATTGATGCTATCCGCCAAAGGCAACAAACATTGCTGAAAACCATGAATGCCATCGTGGAATACCAGTATGATTATTTCCAGGAAGGCGATGAAAGTAAATTGCGACCCATGATCCTGAAGGATGTCGCCTCTGCCATCGAAATGGACATTTCTACCGTCAGCCGGGTAACCAACAGCAAGTTTGTCCAAACCGATTTCGGGACTTTTCCGCTCAAATACTTTTTCTCCGAAGGCATTGCTTCTACCACCGATGGTGAGGACCACAGTAGTCGGGAGGTTAAGTCGATCCTGAAAGAAATTATCGACCGGGAGGATAAGGAAAAACCACTTTCTGACGAAAAACTGGAGGAAATGCTCATTGCCCGGGGATATCAGATTGCCCGAAGAACCGTGGCTAAATACCGTGAACAACTTAACATTCCCGTAGCCCGATTACGGAAAGAGATTTGAGCGGAAACAACAACATACTAACCCGCCTGACCCGACAGCATGAAATTTCTACTTTCGAAGCTGTGGCATTTGCATTTGCGTGGATTTTTTCTGTGATCTTTCACCCATTGCTGATGCCCACGTATCTGCATGCCCTGGTTTTTCGCTATTGTACTGATCTTCTTCCTTTTACCAGGGAAGCAAAAGTACAAACCCTCCTTTTCGTTTTTGTTGCAACCTACCTCGTTCCATCTTTGGCCACGGGGCTGCTTTGGGCGACAGGCACCATTTCAAGTCTTAGTCTGGAAAAACGATCTGAAAGGCTTATTCCACTGTTTGTTACTGCCCTGGTATATTCCGGGGTCAGTTATGTTTTTTTGGATTATCTGTCGATGGCCCGTCTTTTGGGATTGTTTATGGGGACCGTTACACTTAGTGTTATTCTGACCGCTTTTATAACCCATTTTTGGAAAATCAGTGCCCATATGGTTGGCCTTGGTGGAATGGTCGGTTTCTTAATTTCCGTGATATTGCGCACCCAGAATCAGGGACTTGAATACCCGCTAATCGGATTTGTATTGATTTCAGGATTGGTGGCTTCCAGCAGGTTGTATCTTAAAGCACATGGTATTTCTCAAATTTCTGCAGGTTTTTTGCTCGGTATGGTGTTAAGCTGGTCTGCAGTCCATTTTTTTGTGTGACCAAAACTCTATGGCAAAAATTACTGAACACATCCGGAATGCAAATGGCCGGACCTTGTTTTCCTTCGAAATTCTTCCTCCGTT
>JBIPNA010000346.1:0-3889 GCA_044375665.1 Catalimonadaceae bacterium | reverse complement strand
CCCAACCAGTTTGGAAACAAAAACTGGTTTGCGCCTTTAAAACCCCCATCCAGAATCAATTCGCTGATGAGGTGGCCTTCCATAAAATAAGGGGCAAGTGCTTTCTGAATACCGGCCATGCCCATAACAAAGATCATCAGGTAAGTCCCATAAGGTTTGGCATCCACCCAATGCATGGATCTGAAAAACAAATAGGCGGCATAGTAAATGATGAGATAATAGTGGTTTGCGGCCATAAATGCACCATTCCACATACATCCCAACAGGCAAATCAGTATGGCTCCGAGGGATAACTGCTCCGTTTCTTCATCTGAAACCAGCAAGCCAAGGCAAGCCATTACCTGAATTCCCCATTTGAAGGGTGGCTGGACAGTATCTTCTGAAATAGAAAGAAACAACATCAGAAAATACCACCAGGGTAAAACTGCTGTTGATAAGAATTTCTTTGAAATGGAATCAGAAATCAAATCGATAAATGGGTTTGTTAAAATACATTCTTTCTTTCAGGTTCCAGTTTCTTTCCGCAGTCACCAGGGTATAGGATTCTGCCTGATAACCAACTGTTTTCCATTGATCCAGGCGCTGTTTCAGCCTGGAATTCCACCCTATGGTAGAAGGAAAAACCAACAGCTGCGGGATGCAGGGTTCCAGTATCTTAAACATTTCCCGACCTTTTGCGGAAGGCGACAAAGGGGAAACCAGGATCTGGGTTCTGGAGGAAGCAGAATCATATTCCAACCAAATGGTTTGATCTCTGGGATGGGGTGTGGCATACATACCGAAGCCGCCACCTTTCCACCTGTTGAGGCTTGAAAAATGCGATAATGCCATCTGGCCAATGGCTACTGCAATTGGGATAACAAACAGGAGCCTGCTCGTCAGAACTTTAGACATGGATGGATCAGTTTTCGAACATTTTTCCCGTGGAAAGGTAGGAGGTTCATATAAAAAGGGCAAAACTTTAGAAAAGGTCCCCTGTCAAGTTTGTTTTAAAGATGCACTGCATCAACCCGGGAATTGCCTGAACCTTAAGCGCATCCGCCTGATCGGGAATTTCCAGGGTTTTACAACAGGCCTCAAAACGCCTGGCGCTGACCATCCGGGGACAATCCTGCCCTTTGATTTTCGTTCCGTCTGTTTCGATGCATCAGGATGACCGCTGAAGTCTGCCTGGAATGAAGAAATGCAAGCAGTAGAGCAATCTTTCCGGATCCACGATTGGCCGCTTTGACCTGATCAGCATTTTACGGTCCTGCTGCCCGGGACCACGACCAATCACTTTTAATGAAAAACCCAAATGGCTGGTTGCTAAGATGAACAGAATGAGTCAACCGTGAGATGGCGCCGGAACCGGTAGTGGCCTGGAAATTTCCGACCAAAGTCATCTTAATTTATAGACGATTGTAAATGCAGCTCCACATCTTTACCCGGAATAATTCGACAACCATTATGAAAATTGCAGTACTGGGAACCGGTTCAGTTGGACAAACTGTCGGCTCCAAATGGGTGGCACTGGGCCATCAGGTTTTTATGGGTTCCCGGACACCGGATAATGAAAAAGCAAAAGCATTTGCAGAGGCAAATCCGGGAAAGGCCTTTGCGGGAACATTTGCCCAGGCAGCCCAATTCGGGGAAATTCTTGTCAATTGTACAGCAGGACTTGGTTCGGTAGAGGCGCTCCAAATGGCGGGAAACCAAAATCTCAACGGAAAAATTCTGATAGATCTTTCCAATCCGCTGGATTTCAGCAAGGGCATGCCTCCTACCCTTTCCGTTGTCAATACCCAATCTTTAGCCGAAGTAATCCAGGAGGCTTTTCCTGAACTCCACGTGGTCAAAACCCTCAATACCATGTGGGCAGGCCTGATGGTTCAGCCTGATCTGGTGAATGGGGGTGACCACAATGTCTTCATCAGTGGCAATAATCCGGAAGCTAAATCGCAGGTAAAAGAGCTCCTCGTTGAAATGGGTTGGTGGGAGCAGAACATTATGGACCTTGGCGACATTTCCACTGCCAGGGGTACGGAAATGTACCTTCCTCTTTGGCTGAGGATGTATGGTGTTACCAAAACCGGTGCTTTCAACATCAAGATTGTGAAAGCTTAAGCCGGGTTTCAATACCATTCTGCTTTTCAATTAGTAAAAAACGCTTCACCCCCGGTCTGCAACGGCTGAGTCTGAAAACCTGTTGTCCCAATATATTCTGTTTCCAGCAATGGCTGGCCTTGTCATTCCTTGCACCAAAATCTGATGCAGATGATGGAATTTTTTTCTTCACTTGAATCAAGAGACCCGGTATTGTTCCGTCTGGGTCTGGCCCATTTTATACTGGCAGCCGGTTTCCTGCTGGCAGGCCTTTTTTCACAACTACAGGTACAAGGGGTAAATGCCTGGTGGAAACCTTTGAAGTTTGCGCTTTCTATCGGCATTTATGCCTGGAGTATTGGTTGGTACCAGTCCTATCTGGGACCCGATCCCATCCGCCCCTGGATATCCTGGACCATCGTGGTAACCATGGTTTTTGAAATGGTGTACATCGGAATTCAGGCCGGTCGGGGCCAGATGTCCCACTTCAATTTATCTACTCCGGTTTATCAGTTTCTGTATGCCGGCATGGCCATCGCCGCCACCATCGGCACCCTGGCTGGAGGATTACTGGGCCTAAAACTATGTATGGGTCATTTCCCTGATTTGCCGGAATATTACCTGTGGGCGGTAAGACTTGGCATTTTATTATTTGTTGTTTTTGGCCTGGAAGGATTTGCCATGGGCTCCCGGTTAACCCATAGCATCGGAGAACAAGGCGACAAAGGATTTTTAGCTTTTCTGGGTTGGAGCAAAGGTTACGGCGATCTCCGCATTGCCCATTTTCTGGGCATGCATGCCTTGCAGATTCTACCCCTGCTGGCCTGGTATCTTTTGCGCAACACGTCTCTGGTTTTCACGGCAGCGGCGGCCTATGGCGGACTTGCGGTGTTTACCCTCGTTCGGGCGCTGCAAGGCCGGGTCCCGTTCTGGTAATCACCCCCTAAATTCCAACATCCGATTCTGTCTTTGCGCTGCTGGCTTCCGGATTCACAAGTGGTGGGGCTTCCCTTCCCGCTGGTCAGGTCGGGCTCTTCCGTTCAAGTCCTCGTGCGCTGCGTTCCTTGCGCACTCCGGGCTTTTCCGTGCGATCCCTAAGCCATTCGTTTCCAATATTTTGGAGCGGCCAGAAATCAAAACCATCTGCAAAAATCCTTGCGCCACGAAAGGCTGTCCTCGCCCAGGACGACCAGGCCAAAACTGTATTCGATGGATTACGCGACGGCCAGAAACGAAGCCTGATTCACTACCTGCTCCGCATCAAGGACGTGGACAAACAAATCCGGCAGGCTTTTCAGATTTTAAAGCATCCTTTCGAAATTCCCGGGATGTGGAAAAGATAGAACTGGTTTATAGTGCAGCCGGTTTCCCAAAAATCTGCCGGGCCAACCGGTCCCAAATTTCTCCCGAAACCGAATGAATGCCATGGCCTGCTCCGGAGATCTCCTGGAATTTTCCTTTGGGAAAGGACTGGGCCGCCTGAATGGACTCTGCCTCTGTAACCCATTTATCCTGATCGCCCCGAAAAACCCAAACCGGAACAGAAACCTGTCCGTATGGAACCGGATTTCGGGGGACTTCGTCCAGCAAACGGCCGGTGGCCCGCACAACTTCCTCCCAATTTGGCCCAAACATATGCTGAAGCTGGGTTGCAAAAGAGGGTGCTTTTTCCAGAATTGTGGCCGGAACCAGTTTGGATTGTTCCTTCCGGACGGTAGCCTCGTCCCAAAACCATTTGGTGGCAAACGTGATGAGGGAACCGATGCTTCCGGGTTTACGGGCCTCCAGTAAGGCCGCCACGTAT
>JBIPNA010000345.1:0-3897 GCA_044375665.1 Catalimonadaceae bacterium | reverse complement strand
TTCAAAACGTACAGGCTCTCCTTTTTTCTGAGGAATGACAACAGGTGAAATCTCCATACTGAGGCGACCTGAATTCTGGGCTGAAGAGGCTTTTTGCTGAGACCAAAGCGCAAATGCATCCTGGTCTTCCCGGCTGATCTGGTAAAGATCTGCCAGGTTCTCAGCTGTTTCTCCCATTGCATCTGTGCCATACAGGTCTTTCATTTTTTTGTTGACAAACCGCCATCCAAAACTGCTGTCGAAGAGTTCAGAATCCCTGCCAAAAGGGGTAGATGCCTTTGACATTACCCAGGGGGAACGTGTCATATGCTCAACTCCACCGGCAATGATGAGTCCTGCTTCTCCGGTTTCAAGGGCCCGGGCTGCATGAACCACCGCGGAAAGTCCGGAAGCACAAAGCCGGTTGATTGTTTCTCCCGGTACATGATAGGGCAAGCCTGCCAGAAGAAGCGCCATTCTGGCTACATTCCGGTTGTCTTCGCCAGCCTGGTTGGCACAACCCATAACCACATCCGAAATGCAATCGGTGGGTAATTCAGGATGTCTGAGTAAAAGATTGCGGAGTACATCTGCAGCCAGGTCGTCAGCACGAACTGGGCTGAGGCTTCCTCCAAAACTGGCAATGGGCGTACGTACGCCGTCGATGATAAATGCGTCTTTCATGGTGTATTTTCAAAGGTGGGGCGTTGCATGCGGTGGGCCACGCCCCGAAATAAACTGCAAATCTCTCCCGAATCGCCTTTCCGGATCTCAATATCGATAACGGCTGATGAACGGGTGACTGTAATTTCCCTGCTCTCGGCAATCAAAACATCACCTTCCCTGGTCGAAGAAAGGTAGTTCATGCTGGCCTGAAGTGAAACACTCAGCAACCCTCTTGAATTGGAGGCAAATGCAAAACAGGAATCGGCCAGCGAAAAGGCAATACCGCCATGGAGTATGTAAAAACCATTGAGCATTTCCGCACGGACCTGCATCCGAAGCCTGCAATAACCCTCGTGGATTTCTTCCACCTCAATGCCCAGCCATTGGCTAAAGGCGTCGTTTTGCATCATCCTCGCGACAATTTCGGTAGGTTCCATTTGCTGGCGGAGTAACTGGCCCGCAAAGGAAGGGAAAACGAATCATCTGTGCAGGAAGAAAATGAGGTGGTCTTTTCCTGGGCATGTTCCGTCCTTTTCCTGTTTCCGGAGACTTCTGATCGATCAGCAGCGCCTAATCCATGATATTTTGTAATACAATTACACCCTCGGATTCGGGCATCAAGAATCAGTTTTGAACTTTCCAAACCTCATATTTATCCAAAGACGATTTGTTTTTGGTTTTTCTAAGCCATTCGAAATATACTTGGGCATGCAATCCTCTTCACCTGTCGGGTCGACAAATCAGTTTCTGGAAAAAGGTGCCCTGCCTCTGGCCATAATTTTTACGATGGTCATGGTTTTAAGGGTCGCGTGGATTACCGAAGATGCTTTCATTGTTTTCCGCAGCCTGGATCAGCTTTTTGCCGGAAACGGATGGGGCTACAATGCCCACGAAAGGGTTCAGGTTTTTACTGATCCGCTTTATACCATGGTGCTGGGTTTAATATCACGGGTCACAGGAGGCGAGTATTACTATACATCCATTGCTCTTTCTTTGATTTATACTTTTGGAGCCTGTTGGATAATAGGGTATCGAATGCCTGGTGATTCCGTCATAAAAGCAACTGCAATTTTGACTTTGGGCTTGTCGGCTTCGTTTACAGATTTCTCTACGTCTGGCCTTGAGAATCCCCTTTCACATTTGCTCCTGGTGGCCTTTTATGCAGAGGCTTTAAAGCAAACTTCCCCTTCCCTGAAAAGACTGGTTTTCCTCGCTGCCCTGGCTGCCGTGAACAGGATGGATACCCTGCTCTTTTTTCTACCCATCCTTGCCTGGATGGCCTGGAAAGAAAGGTTTTCATCTGTTCGCATTGCCCTTATTTATTCCTGGCCCATCTGGGGGTGGATGCTCTTTGCCTGGTTCTATTTTGGGAACTGGTTGCCCAATACAGCCCTTGCAAAGCTCAATGTAGGCATACCGCAGGCAGAAGTATTGCACCAGGGATTTGTTTATCTGGTGGCCAGCGCAACAAATGATCCCATTCTTGCCCTTGTTCTTGGGCTGATTCCCCTTTCAGGCTGGTGGCTATGGAAAACGAGGGGCCTCGTTTCCCCTTCAGGTTTGCTCTGGTTTGGCCTGCTTTGCCGCTTGGGTTATGTGGTTTGGGTGGGCGGTGATTATATGCTGGGCCGATTTTTTACAGAGTCTTTTCTTGCTGCTTTACTGGTCTTTGTCTCACTCGGTTCCTACCAATCCAAAGCACCCTGGTTTCTGCCGGGGTTGGCAAGCCTTTCTTTGGTTCTGGCTCTTGGAATCCGGTTTTCGCCGCTCCATTCTGATGCCTCGTTTGGTTCGCAGGTCAATGCACCTTTTGAATGGGGCGTTGAAGGTTTGGTAAACGAAAGGGCTTTTTACTACAACCACCTTGGACTTGTAAACCGGTCAAGAACAGTTAAGGTGCAAAGTCCTTCAACCGATGAAGCCGTTTTGAAAAATATCCGGACCGAAATGGGGGAGGGGAAGGTCCGGCTTCTGGGCAATGCCGGCGTGCAGGGATACTATTCAGACCTGGACCTTCACTGGATAGATTATCAGGCCTTATGCGATCCATTGCTTTCCAGACTGCCTTTGGCCAGCGATTATTATTGGAGGACCGGTCATTTTCAGCGCCATGTCCCGGCAGGTTACGTTGAAACGGTGACATCGGGAGAAAACCGGATACAAGATCCTGCCCTGGCAGAATATTATACGAAACTTCATCTGGTAACCAGTGGGCCGCTATGGTCGATGGAGCGGATAAAAACCATCCTGGGGTTTCAGTTTGGCGCATATAACCATTTATTGAAGTCTTTTCTGGACAAGGACCCATCGGCCAGCTACCATCATTTTAGGAAAAAGAGCGGCAAATACCATTTTCCTATGGCAAAACTGGTTTTGCCCGATGCTTCTATTCCCGGAACAGAAGACCCGAGGGTGCTTAAGTTTTCAGACCACATGGAAGAAGTTCGACTTGACCTGGATGGAACATCTAAGCAAAAAACCTGGCGGGCTGGCTTCACAAAGACAGCCTCGGTGGTGGTGCGTTTTTATAAGGATGACGTGCTTCTTGGAACTTCCCTGCCCATCCCGCAGACCGAAGCCAAGGAGGGTATCCAGCCATTTGCTATTCCAGTGCCGGAAAAAGCCTGGAAGTCAGGGTATAATGAGATTGGAATAACAGGGTATTCCGGTGACCGAAAGGTTGCTACCCTGGGTTGGAAGCCTGAAGGAGCTACGATCAATTTGCCAATGCATTTGTTCTATCTGGCACCCCATTGCCAGCGGGATGCAACGGGCCTGGTTCTGATGCCGAATCCTGGATTTGGGATTTTCGGCCCATATCTAAGCCTGCCAGCCAATGCATATTCCTGGGAAATTGACCTTATGGCCGGCACAGGGCCGGAATCATCGCTGCGGGCAGATGTTTACCATGTCAATCCTCAGGAGAACTTTGCACAGGTCCATATTCCTTCTCTGGAGGGTAAGATTCGGATACCATTCAGATTGGCCCGGCCATGTCCAAATCTTGAGCTTGGCCTTTCTTATCAGGGATTGGCCGGGATACCCCTTCGGATTTCCGGAATCCGGCTCGTGGTTGAGGGTGGAAAATGAAAAAGGACACCCGGTTACGGATGCCCTTTTCATTTGGGAGCTGCTCGAAAAGTCAGCGGAAAATTAAAACCGGATAGACAAGGCTACGTATCCCGAATGGGTTCTCACGTGGGCTTTGTCGAAAACGTAGTAGGTATTGTCGGAGGTTGTTTTGCTTCTGTC
>JBIPNA010000344.1:0-3898 GCA_044375665.1 Catalimonadaceae bacterium | reverse complement strand
AGCCGCAGCCTTTAACCAAAACATTGGCAGCTGGAATACGGCAGCCGTTACGAACATGACTACTATGTTTAGTTCGGCACTAGCCTTCAATCAAAACATTGGCAACTGGAACTTGAATGCCAATGTTAATTTGAGCAATATGCTAGAAAATTCTGGTATGGATTGTTCCAACTATTCTGCCACGCTTGTGGGGTGGAATGCCAATCCAAGCACTCCTAACGGTAGAACACTTGGTGCTACTGGCAGAACCTATGGCCCTACAGCCACGGCAGCAAGGGCCAATTTGATTGGAGCTAAAGGATGGACCATTACAGGTGATACACCTTTTGCTGTAGGAGCAGCAAGTTCAACACAAACCTTGTGCATCAATACTGTTTTAGCAAACATAACACATACCACCACTGGCGCCACCGGCATTGGATCTGCAACCGGTCTGCCAGCAGGTGTAACGGCTTCATGGGCTTCTAATGTAATTACAATTAGCGGTACGCCAACTGCAGCTGGAACATTTAACTACAGCATACCATTAACGGGCGGTTGTAGTTCGGTAAATGCAACAGGAACGATTACAGTTACTGCTAACAATACTATTTCACTATCATCTGCTGCTGGAACAAATGCTCAAACCAGATGTATTAACACTGCAATAACAACTATCACCTATGCAACAACGGGTGCTACTGGTGCTACATTCTCTGGATTACCAGCTGGTGTTTCAGGAGCCATGCTATTTGGTAATGTAATTATAATTGGAACACCCACTGCCAGTGGTACATTTAATTATACGGTAAATTTAACTGGTGGTTGTGGGGTTGTAAATGCAACGGGAAGCATTACCATCAATCCGTTGCCAACAGCGGTTATCAACTACCCTGGTTCACCGTTTTGCTCGAATGTGGCAACGCCTCAGTCTGTTTCCTTAACCGGAACCAGTGGTGGAACTTATTCTTCAACCGCCGGTTTGAGCATCAATTCAGGAACCGGAGCGATTACGCCATCAACATCAACGGCTGGAACTTACACTGTAACGTACACAATAGCAGCAGCTGGTGGATGTGGGGTGGTTTCAACCACAACCATTGTAACCATCAATACTTTACCTACTGCCAGCATAGTTTACTCCGGTTCACCCGTTTGTAAATCAGTTGGCGGAAACCTTCCGGTTAGCTTAACCGGAACTTCCGGAGGAACGTATTCATCCACAGCAGGTCTGAGTATAAACTCTGCCAGTGGAAGTATTGATTTGGCAAGCACCACGGTTGGTTCTTATACTGTGACGTATAATATACCTGCATCTGGCGGTTGTGCGGCGGTGAATGCTACAACCGGTGTATCTATCAATCCTGATGTATCTGCGCCTTCGGCACCTTCCGGAAGTACGGTCTTCTGTCAGAACAGCACCATCGCCTTTACCACATCTGCCACCAATGCCACCGGGTATGCCTGGTCGGTCTCTGGTGCCGGAAACAGCATAACAGGTTCAGGAACTTCCGTTAACGCCGTTTTTGGCCCATCATTCAGTGGAACTGCAACTGTGTCTGTTTCGGCTTTGGGTTGCGGAGGACCAACAAGCCCGGCTACTACTAACGTAACTGTTCGTTCAACAGGAACCTGGTTGGCTGGTTCTACCAACTGGAATCTTGCTGGCAACTGGTGCGGAGGTATTCCAACTTCTACAACAGATGTTATTATTCCAACTGGTTCTGTGAATATGCCACAAATCAATGCCGCTTCTTTTGCAAACAACATTTCCCTTCAAACTGGAACCACTTTGGCCATCAACGGAAGCAATTCGTTGACCATCAGTGGAATGTTTACTAATTCTGGAACATTCTCGCCATCTTCTACCAGTACAGTAAATTACAATGGAAATTCCGCTCAAAACATTGTAGCTGCCAATTATGCCAATCTGGGTACATCTGGCACCGGAACCAAAACTTTGATTGGAACCATCGGTATTTCAGGCACTTTTACACCTTCTGGTTCAAGCCATGATGCAGGCACTTCAACGGTAAACTTTAATGGAAGTTCTGCCCAAAATATCCCTGCCTTTACTTTCAATAACATGAGCATCAGCGGAAACAATGCCAAAACCATGACCGGAAATATCCTGGTGGGCGGTTCGGCAACGTTAACCAATGGCTCCCTGGCCATAGGTGCCAATACCCTGAATCTGGGCGGAACCATTGCCGGATCCGGAACATTGACAGGAAACTGCTCCTCTGTTCTGACCATCAGCGGTCCGGGTTCAACAGGAACCTTGAATTTCACAGCCGGTTCCAGAATATTGGGCAACCTCAATCTTGCCAAATCAGCCGCCGGCAATGTGCTGCTCGGTACAGATCTGGACATTTGCACCAACCTCAATCTGGGCACAGGTAAAGTGGTCATCGGTGCCCATAACCTTACCTTACTTACCGGTGCGACCACCACGGCAGGAAATCCAAACTCCTACGTTCAAACCCTGGATCAGATGAGCCCTTCAGGTGCAGGATTCTTTATCCAGGAGGTGCCCAACAGCAGCGGCGAACTGGTTTTCCCTGTGGGTACAGTGGAGTCTTATACTCCGGCATATCTGGATAACATCGGCTTTGGAAGAAACTTCCGGGTTCGGGTATTCAATGGTGTTTTCGAGCACGGAATTACCGGGGCACCTGTTCTCAATGCAGACTTCTCTGTCCTCAAAACATGGGAGATCGAGCCTTTCGGTGCCGGAGGTACTCCGGATGTCAACATCAAACTGCAATGGAATACCGGTGATGAAGGCATTCATTTCCCTTACCACCGCCAGAGCGAAAAAATCTACATCGGTAAAAATGTGGGTATTGGCTCCAGTATCTGGGACAAAATGCTCACCGATGAGAAAAATCTGGCCGCCTCGCCATACACCATCAGCACGGCAAGGGTAACTTCCTTCTCCAAATTTGCTGTGGGATCTGACGAAGCACCTTTGCCCATCCGGATGGGACCACTTTCGGTAGCCACCGCCGGCAAAACCAGAAAACTGTCCTGGACCACCTATTCAGAGGCCAACAGTATAGCTTTCGAAATCCTGCGCTCAACCGACGGAAACCAATTCCAAACCATTGGTTCAGTGAAAGCGGCCGGTCAATCCACCGATCAGCGGGAGTACAGCTTCACCGATGCCGAACTTCTGCCGGTGGCCTTCTACAAAATCCGGTTTGTTGGGGAAGGAGAGGAGCTGTTCTCCAACACCGTCCGGGTGGTGGGAACTGAAACCTTTTCCTTCCAGGCCTTCCCCAATCCTGCCACCGACCAGATTCGGGTGCAGTGGGATGCGCCGATCGGAGGAGCCGTGGAGGCCGTCCTGAGAAGTATGGATGGAAAAGCCCTTCCGCTACAGGTTGTCGCTGAGGCAGCCGGACATCTCGATCTGAATCTTTCCGGATTGCCAGCAGGCTTGTACTGGATTGAAGTTCAGTCCGGTGGCGTGCTTCTGGGCAAGACCAAAATCAGCAAACGATAGTTTTTAGGTGTATGAATAAACCCGGAAAATGCATTTGGACTTCGTCATGAGAGCCTAAAATACAATGAATCAGCAACGTATATTCGAAAAGCATAGCAGCGCTACGGTTTGAGAAGATACGTTGGCGAAGCCTCTGATTTGAAGTAGTTTAGGCTCGGAATAGATTTCCAGATGCATTTCCGGGTTAAAAGCAACCGGCCGGGCCTTAGGGTCTGGCCGGTTTTGTTTTGGTAGGGGTGGGGCTTCCCCTCGTTCCTCGCGTCAGGCCCTTCCTTCCAAGTCCTCGTGCGCTGCGTTCCTTGCGCACTCCGGGCTTTCCAGTCCGGTCCTTAAGCCAATCGTTTCCTGCGTAAAACCATGCCCAACAAAATTTGGTCGGAATGGAACCCTCCGCCAGGAATGAGTTTCCGC
>JBIPNA010000040.1:0-14666 GCA_044375665.1 Catalimonadaceae bacterium | reverse complement strand
TAGGTGGTTTTATGCTGTTTGGTACCTTGGCCACCAGCTTTTGGTTTTTTTCTGGAATCAAAGGAGCCGGGCTAACACAAGAAAGACATCTTTCTGGTGGCGTAAACCCGAACCCCTCCGGAAAAGGAGGTTCTGGGGCGACAGCTCCCCCTTCGGACATCGATATTTTGAAATCTTCCACCCCAAAAAGTCAGGTAATCCTGCATCCAGTTCCTAGGCCTCAACTCCATAAAGAACCGATGGTTGCTGCATCTGGGCTTAAACATCCCAGTTTTATTGGTGACGGATCCTTACAAGACGGTGTTTTAAACAAAGGAGCCGATTCACCTGGAAACAAAGGGGCAAATTTGAAAACCAGAAAGTCTTTTTCCGGAACCAAACCAGATACAGGCCCAGGTCGGATTCTTTCTTTCAATCCATCAAAAGAGGCCCGCCAATCCGGTAAGCGCCAGCATACAGAAGCGTTTGGCAAAATACAGAGCAGCGCTTTGCCGAACAGTTCCGAATTTATCCAACCAGGGTCAACTGACCCCAATCTTTCTAACAAACTGGCACAGGACGACAACAACCAACGGTCTAAGCAAAAAAGGTCGGACCAAGTGCAACCCAATGAAACCCGGCAAAAAAACAAGGCTTCCGTTACATCTTCTTTCGGGCCTGGGTCTGATGGTGAGAAATCTCCCAAAAACACTTCATCGGGTTTGACCTCTGTTCCCCCAAATCAAGAAAACCAGTTCCAATCGGCACCTTCAGATTCTTCGAACACCACCCATCTGGACTTACCTGTTGCCCCAACTGAAGAAGCCTTCCGGATTGATTCTGTCCAAAAAGATGTCATCCAAAAAAAGCTTAAACCAGATAACCTCCCCTCCAGAATTTTTCGGTATTGGGCTGGGGTTTCTGTGCATGGTTTAAGCCAGAATCTCACGTGGATTCGAAGACCCCAGGAATTTATGGGTTCTGAAAGTCGAAGGATCCAGAAAATTAGGTTTAGTCCGGCTATGGCTGTTCACCTGGCAGCAGGTCATGCACTCTTGCCATGGTTGGATCTTCGGCTCGAAGGCCAGGCTGTGGCCTGGTTCGAATCCGTTACTTTTCAACTCGAGCCAGGACAGGATGCGAACAAACAGTATGAACCTGTTTCAGGAAGTACCACTCAGCTCCAGGTGTATCCTACGGTTCCTGTTCGGAAGGAGGTCGTTACCGAATGGAATGGGTTTGCAGGCGCCCAGGCGGAACTTGATCTGCACAAGGCCGAAGGCAAATTTGGACTTAGAATGGGGAACAGGATTCAATATTTCCTGACGAAACGAAGCAACAAACCCTTTCAAGCCTGGAGTCCAGGTTTGGCCGTTTACAGGAAAAAAAACAATTGGGATCTTGAAATCCGTTTTCAAATGCTCCGGCAGACGGATCGACATATTCCGGGACTTTCTGGCACTCCTGTGCAAGTACGTCAACTTTTCTGGGGTCTGATTCTTCACCGTCAGTTGTAAAAGGAGGAAGAAAATCAATCATGGGAATGCCGCATTTTTCTCCCAACATTTGAAACAGAAAAGTTGAATCTGTTGGCAAGCAATGCCTGAATGGGAAAAGAACAACAACGCAAACAAAGGAACCGGGCATGGATCCTTCCGGCTCTGAATCAGGGTCAAAGCCTTTTGAATCTGGGAAAGGCTTTTTGTGCTGATTCCTGGATTAGTATTTTCCTAAAACAGTAATCCAGGTTTGGGCATGTACCTCAAAAATGGTCAGATTGCGAATACCCACCACCCGTGCACGACAAAAATAAACTCCATTAGGCTGCTCGGTTGAGGGGAAGTTGTTTTCATAATTGTCGGACTCAAATACTTTTGTTCCCCATCGGTTGAAAACCTGCAACTCCACCCGATCACCTTTTTGAAGGTGAAGTATCCTGAAACGATCGTTTTGCCCGTTTCCGTCCGGAGTGACCAGGTTTGGAAGTTGAATGGGTGGATCTGGGACAACGATTGCCGTATCCACCTGGGGTTTTGGACGTAAATAAATTCGGTCTGCCATACAGCCAAAATCATCTTCCAACCTTAGCCGTACCTGTTGTCCCAGAAAATAGGGTGCCCATTGAATCCACAAAGAGTCCTGATTTTCAGGTCCTGAAATTTGTCCACCATTGGCAAACCACTCTTTTGTGTAGTTTCCCAGGCCTTCAAACCAGAGCAGGCTGTCGGGATTCGACGCTTTGATATTCCCCTGTGGCCCGGGAGAATTGAAAACTACAACAGAATCGGAAGCTGAGCAGGCATTTGGCCGATTTACGGTGAGCCGATATTGTAAGATACCTTTAGGCAAAGAATCTGCAAAAAACCTGGCAAAAGACGAATCTCCTGACAAGGAAATGGCTGGCTCCCACCGAAACGATGAACCAGGCAATGAAATGGATGTCCCTGCCGTTTTCATTTGGCCAGGGCACAATTTCAACGTATCTGGTTGAAGGTTCAAAGGCGTTTTCTCATTCAGGACAATCCTGATGGTGTCCCGGTAGGTTTGTGTAATGGCACATGTGTCAAATTGATGCAAAATATAGGTGCCCGAAGCCCGGATGACCAGATTCAGGGATGGTGGAATTGGTAAACCATTGACTAGGGTCTGGTCTTTGAAATATACACCAATGGACCTGAGAATAAGCGAATCTCCACAGTACGTACTGTCTCTAAAGTTGAGGCTGGGTTGGTCAATGCAAATGTTATTTACCAATTGGGAAGATCCGGCGCTCGAAAAAGCTGAAACCGTGGAGTCTCGCCAAACTGGCCTGGAATCTGTCTGCCAAAGGAATCCTCCACTTTGCCAGATTAAGGTCACCTGAGAAGAAATATCTTCAAAAGAGGAAGGATTGGTTTTGCTTTGAAAAGGCCTGCAGGGTAAGGGCTTGTTTTCCCTAAAATATACCGATGAGCATGCATATTTTTGCGACAGGCTCGACCCTCCGGAGCGGTGATGAACCAGGATATCGGCTGTGTTATCCCCATTTTTCCGAACAGTCAGATTGGGGTACATTGGATTATACAACCCACTACATGGATTACGGGCAGTCCACCATCGGGATGGGTTCAGACTTTTGACATGCATTCGGATTAAATTTTGCCGGATGAGGGTAAGGCCGCTCTCAATTTCGAGGTCAGTGCCCAAAACGGCTACCTGAAAATTTCCCAAATCTGCTATAGAGCCATCGTATCTGAAAAAGGGAAAGGCTGTTCCCTGAAGAAATTGAAAGGCGGTGTCAAACTGCAGGATTCCAGAGGCCGGCTGGGTGTATGGCAATAGTCTTTCTGCCATTAAAATCCATCGGATTTGCCCGCCCGAATCGACCCGGACAAGTTCCAACGGTTGTTGGTCTTGTGGGAAATACGGCGTTGTAAGGTTCCCTCTTCGATTTCGGAGAAGGTTGCCAAGGGAATCGAACCGGGAAAGTTGAAGTTGAAACTGATTGGGCTTGCCGGTGACTCCTGCCGGAGCATAATTCGCAATCAGCGTATCTGCAAATGGAATGAGGACATCGAGTTGTCCTGGTTTTTGAGAAAACAAAAAAGTATAACCTGTTGGCATAAGAGGGGAGGTTTGGATATTGGGGTGTGGCAGAATACGCCGCCATTTTACTTTCCCGTTTTTTCCAAGCCTGGTGAGAAAAGAAAAACCTCCTTTCAGCCGGGTCAAAAATTCGCCGTTATTCCCCGACTGAGCCGCGTTCGAAATGGATCCGCCTACTTCCCCTCCCACATAAACACCTCCGGATCCATCAGGATGCAAGGATTGAATCAAAGCAGTGGAGTCGTCCGGACAAGTAAAGGCGGATGTCCAAAGGACACGCAATCCGGTGTCCAGGCAAACCACCAGTCTTTCTTTGAAAATCGTCCGGTTGGCATAATCAATGGTCTGCGGGCTCCAGTAATTGGGCCTGATCCTTTGTTCCAGACCGCCACGCAAAGTCATAAACAACCGATGGCTTACTGTATCCTGACACATGATCATGTCGCCAGAGATTTCTACACTAAGATCCAGAACCCGGCTAACTTTTCCATTTGGATCCACTTTTTTAAAAGAGAAGCCAGGTCCAAACCTTCCGGAATGACTGATCAGGCTTCCATCAGGTAAAAAGAGGCCTCCGGTCCAGGGTTGTTCGCCATGTAGATTGAATAGGGGTGGAAGGTTTGTTTGTGCACCAGCTGTAAAGCAACATGTACATAGAATAATCCATTTAATAGTTGTCCATAGGGAACCCATTGGTCTTGGTTTTTTTTCAAATTTAAGGACAAGCAAATCCCTGGAATATGAAAAACACGCATTCTCGCTAATTCGGACTTTTTGTTTAGGAAGCGGTAGCCAAAGCAACCAGATCGAAACATGGATTTTTATCTTTTGGCTACCTTTTTTATCTGGATTTGGCTTTTATTTTACGAGTTTCTTCGTTTTATACCTGAGGTTTTTAATTCTTTGGTGGGAATCAAAGTATACGTAGGGTGTTTGGTAGCTTCAACTTTTTTTAAAGGAAAAGCTTGAATCGGATTTCTGAATAGACAGTTCCTCTATTTATGGGATTGAAAAGATCAATAGGCTGAAGAAAAAAACAATCTAAAAACCTTCCATAAAGCCCCTGAAGATTCAGAATCTTTTCTTTGTAGCGAAGGCATTGCGTTCGCCGTGGCGAAACAAGACTCGAACCTGTTTCGGCCTTTGACGGACATGAGCCCCAATTCGGGAGGAAAACCTCAAAGTGAAATAAAACGCAAAAAGCCCCTGAACTTCAGAGGCTTTTCTTTGTAGCGGGAACAGGACTCGAACCTGTGACCTTTGGGTTATGAGCCCAACGAGCTACCAACTGCTCCATCCCGCGATTTGGACTGCAAAGGTAAGGAAAAGTTTTTCCCCGGAACCCGTTTTTTTAAAAAATGGTCAGTTCGGCAGGTTTTGAACTGTTAAAATAAATGGGGCATACCTTTTGCAAACTCTTTTGCCATCCCCTGGTTTTTACTTTTATGAAGCAGTTTTCCTGGTTTTCAGTTTTGGTTATCGCCCTTGCCTCAAGTTTAGGCGCTCTATACCTCGACCACCAATTCTTTCGCGACAAAGGGATGCCTTATGTTTCCATCGCCGAACGACAAAAAGAAGTATTGGGAAAATACGCTAAAGACAGCGTTCCTGCTTTTTCAGCAAGCATCAATTTTGTAGCCGCTGCGCAAAAAGTGCAGGATGCTGTGGTTCACATCAGATCCACGTACAGTCAGACCCCATCTTCCCTCAGGAAAATGCACCCGAATGTTCCGGGGTTTGACGACTTCTTTGAAAGTCCGGGTGGTGCAAACCAATCCAGTGGCTCAGGTGTTATTTTAACAGACGATGGTCTGATTGTCACCAACCATCACGTTGTGGATGAGGCAAGTACAATCGAAGTAATTTTAAACAACAAGCAAAGTTTCCCCGCCACCCTTTTGGGTACCGATCCTACCACCGATCTGGCCTTACTAAGGATTGAAGCAAAAGGCCTTCCATTTATTCCCTATGGCGATTCTGATGGTCTGACCATTGGTGAATGGGTTTTGGCCATCGGAAATCCTTTTGACCTGACTTCCACAGTTACTGCAGGTATAATTTCGGGAAAAGGACGGAGCATCAATCTGCTCAGGGAAAAGTCAAATCTTGCCATAGAATCTTTTATTCAAACAGATGCAGCAGTAAACCCCGGAAATTCAGGAGGTGCTTTGGTTAATTTAAAAGGCGATCTTGTCGGAATCAATACGGCGATTGCCTCATCTACAGGTTCTTACAGCGGATATTCTTTTGCAGTACCTGTAAATCTTGTCAAAAAGGTCATTCAGGACCTGAAAGAATTTGGCGTGGTCCAGCGTGGTTTGCTGGGTGTTTCGGTTCAGGATGTAGATGCCCGGATGGCCGCTGACCTTCAGCTGAAAGCTATCGAAGGCGTGTTTGTGAGGGAAGTCAACCAGGGTTCAGCTGCCAGTACTGCAGGCATCAGAAAGGGCGATCTGATCCTCTCGATCAATGGAAAGAAAGTCAATTCTGTGCCGGAGTTGCAGGAGGCTGTGGGGCGATACCGCCCAGGCGAGAAAATAAAAGCCAGCGTGCTGAGGGAAGGACAAATTTCAGATTTATCGGTAGTCCTGAAAAATCAGGTAGGAACTACGCAAATGATGAAAGAGGCTTCCGGGTCTTTGGAGGTTCCAGAATTGGGTGCTACGCTTGGAGAGCTTCCTTCCTCAAAGAAAAAAGAGCTTGGAATTGAATTCGGTTTAGAACTTACCCAATTGCAGAATGGACCCCTTCAGGCTTCGGGACTTGAAGAAGGGTATGTATTGTATCGCATGGACAGAAAACCGCTCAGGCAACCTCAGGATGCTCAAAACTTGTATAGACAAGCCAGGGGTGGAATCCTGGTGGAGGCCTTCAGCCCGGATGGCCGGTTAGAGTATTTTGCTGTGGTTAAGAAGTAAAAGTTCTGATCCAGGCGGCAAGACCTGCTGCCCAGTCCTGGTCATCATTGAGGCAAGGAATCAGGTCCCAGGTTTTTCCACCTGACTCTAAGAACAATTCCCTGTACTCTTCTCCAATTTCTTCGGTAGTTTCCAGACAATCGGCTACAAACGAAGGAGAAAGTGCCAGGACAGAATGAATGCCCTGGCCTGGCCAGGATCTGATTTTTTCATCGGTATAGGGTTTTATCCACGGATCTCTTCCCAAACGGGACTGGAAGCTGGTTGTATATTGAGATGGTTCTAAGCCAGCCAAATCAGCAAGCAACCGACTGGTTGCAAAACATTGGGCCCGGTAGCACAGGGCATTACCGGGATGCAAAGTATCGCAGCAATTGCCCTGAAGGCATTTTTTGGTATCGTCTCCTTTCCGAATATGGCGTTCAGGTAAACCATGGTAAGTAAACAGAACCTGATCATATTTTTTTTGTGAAAGCGCATCCTTAAGACCCTTGGCGACAGGTTCAAGAAAAAAATCCGCATTAAAAAATGTACCGGCCAAGCTCAGGGAAGGAATGGTTTGCCAGCCGATTATGTGCCTTGAAACAGCCTCATAAACAGATCCGGTTGTCGCGGAAGCATATTGAGGAAACAAGGGAATCACTACAATTTTTTCCACTTGCTCTTTTTTCATTTCATCGAGGATATCTGTTAATGCCGGCTTCTGGTAACGCATTCCAAGTCGCACAATGAAGTCTTTACCCAGGATCGCTGCTACCTTCTTTTCCAGGGCAAAGCCATAAACTTTAAGTGGAGAACCTTCGGTGAGCCATACCTTTTTATAAACTGCTGCCGACTTGGGTGCCCGAAATGGAGCAATAATGCCATTGACCAATAAGGTTCTGGCTGCCAATGGGATATCTATTACCCTTCCGTCCATAAGGAATTGTCTGAGATATTTTCGAACATCCCCGGTGGCCGGGGAATCTGGTGTGCCCAGATTTGCGAGAATTACGCCGGTTTTCATACTTGTTCACGATTCGGGAATTCAACCCCTAAGCCGGTGCAAAGTTTTGAGAGTTTCGGGAAATACCCCGCAAAATTTTGTTCACAGCCTTTTTTTCCGGAATAAATTCTTATGTCTTATGTTTGCGGCCTGATTCAGGTCTGGTTGTTCCAGGTCACTACAGTTCATGGGTGGAGCAAATCTTACATACATAGAAGCAGGCGAAGGCTTACCAGTCGTTTTTCTGCACGGCTTTTGTGAAACCCGTGATATCTGGAATAATTACCTCGAGCCCCTTTCTGCGGTTTGCAGGGTAATTCTGATGGATCTTCCAGGGTTTGGCCAGAATCCTCCTTTAGATGGGCCTTTGACCATCGCAGATATGGCAGAACAGGTCTACAATACCATTGTTAATCTTGGTATTGAACAATGTATCATGATCGGCCACAGCATGGGTGGTTATGTCGCATTGGGATTTTGCGAAAAATTTCCTTCCCGGCTGAAGGGATTAGGGTTGTTCCATTCCACAGCCTACCCCGACTCCATCGAAAAAAAACAGGCCAGGGATAAGACCATTGAATTCATTGAACGATATGGAACCGAAGAATTCGTCGAAGAATTTGTTCCCCCTTTATTTTTTGAAGGAAGACGAAAAGACTTCAAAGATGAGATTCGAAACATCGTGGAAATGGGTAAAAAAGCGGCAAGAACCTCTGTTATTGAATCTATCCGGGCCATGCGGGATAGAAAAGACCGAACCAAAGTCCTCGAAAAATCTCACTGCCCTGTTCTCTTTATTGTAGGAAAAAATGATATTGCAATTCCATTTGCAGGGAGTCAGGGTCAGTATGCCTTGCCTAGTTACAGCACCATACACATTCTCAACAACACTGGTCACATGGGAATGATAGAATGGGAAAAAGAAACCCTGTTTATGGTCGAGCAGTTCATCCAACGTATTAAAAAGTTTTACTAATAAATCAATCAGCATGTTCAAACAAGCACTTACCCTTCTACTGATTTCGGGCTTCTGGCTGTTTTCGGCATTTGTGCATCCGGAAACTCAGGAAACCTGGACAGCAACCCTTCAGCTTGAAGGAAAAGGGAAAACCATCACCCTGGTCTCCGATGCAGTGTATGGAGGTTACAACAACGTAGACAAAAAGTATTTTCTTTTTGGGAAAAACCATATGTTTTCTAATGCCCAGGATGCCCAGAGTGCTCAGATTTTTCGCGATCTCTGTGTAACAAATGGAGCCGGTCAGTTTCAGTTTGAATTAAATGGTGTCGCTACCCGCAAGCCAGGATCAGCAGTCTCTTCATATTCCGGGAATATTTTGTTTAAGAAAAAATTTCCTGTTTCTGGCAGCATCCGTTCCAAAAAGACAGATAAAGGTTCTTACAACGAACTTTCTGTTTCCGGGGACTTCAAAGCTTTGGGCTTCCAAATGACGGAAGAAGCCAATCAGATCATGACAGGAAAATTTACGCTCACATTTGCCGCTAAGCCTTAATACAATGAAACTGAAATCTTTACTCTTTAGCGCATCTCTTTCATTGGGCCTGTCGGCGCAATTGCTGGCGCAAACCACAACTTGCCCTGCTCCTACACCCGGTCAGCCCAATTGTTATCAGACAACAAGGCCTCTTATCAACAACAACCCGTTAACTAATCACCCGCCAATTCCTAATCAGGATTGTTGCAATGCCATTCCGCTTTGCCTTCCATTAAATGAAATTGACAATGGAGTTGTTATTCCGGAAGGTGGTCCAGCGGGAGCGCTCTATCCTGGTTGTGTCCAGGATGAATTGCCAAATCCAAACAATACCTGTTTCAGCAACAATGAAAAAGGTACAACCTGGTACAAGTTTCAAATCCGGCCTTTACCTGGCGGACCTACTGCTCCGGGGTCTCCTGCAGGGAAACTACGTTTCAAAATTGTTCCTTTGGATGCTCTTGAAGATCCGGACTATGATCCGTTTACAGATGATGGAGCTACTGGATATGGTGCTACAGACTACGATTTTCTTTTATTTAAAATTCCGGCTTCAGCTGCCAACGATGGAGCTGCCTGTACCCTTATCCGCAACAGTCCGGCCTGGAATACGCCAAACAGCGTAATTGCAAGTTGTAATTGGACAGGTACCCGTGGACCAACTGGGCTGTTTGAACCAGGAACCGGAACTGAGAGTGCTCAGGGCCCCGCAACCCGTTTCAATGTACCATTAAGCGTGAAGGTTGGCGACCTCTTTTATCTGGCCATTGACAACTTTTCTGTAAACACCCAAGGATTTCAGGTAGATTTTCGTGGATTGGAAGCTCCAGACGATTCTACTGCTATTGTAAATCCTCCACCAACCGATTCCATCAAAATTGCAAGCGTTACCAACCCGGTTTGTCAGAGCCAGACTTTCGTCATCAAGTTCGACAAACCTGTACGTTGCGATTCAGTTAAACCAAATAAATTCACCATTTCTGGTTTGGCTCCTAACCTATCCATTATTAGCATTACTCCGGAAGGAGGTTGCAATCCAGGAGGACAGGACACTTCTTTCGTAGTAACCATTTCTCCATTTCAGCCTGATACGACCATTAAAATCATTGTAACTGCTGATATCAGGGATATTTGCGGGAACAAGGTTATATCCGATACGGCCTATCTGCGTATCGAGTTCCCTATACCTTTGACATTTAACATTGTAGACAAACAGGCTTCTTGTGGAATTCCTGAGATCACAGTAGCATTTGCCAAAAAGGTTTACTGTGATTCAGTTCAGGCCAATAAGTTTCAACTACTTCGTTACGGCGTTCCTTATGGCAGTATTGAAAGCGTCAGAAGGGCAAACAAGCAACCATGTACTTTCGGGACACTGGATTCTTTGTATGTGCTCAGATTCTCAAAGGCAGCTGTCGATTCAGTCAACTTCGCTCTGGCCTTAAATGGAATCAATGACGTTATCCGGGACTTTTGTGGCAATCCTGTAGCATTCGATACCATTCCATTTAAAATCAATCCATGGTTAAATGTGGAAGCCCTTCCAACTGTCGTTTGTCCCAATAAGGCCACAACCCTGACAGCCTTGTTGGATAGCACCTTCGACGGTTACGCCAACGATTCTCTTGTTTTTAACTGGTTCAATTTAAATACCAATAATTTACTTGTTGAGGACGATGAAACCTCTTTTGCACCAGGCAATGATGGTATAGTAAAAATCAAGCGTGACCTCACAATTCCTGAAACAGTGCTTTATCGACTGGTTGTGCAGAACACCGATAATGGTTGTCTGGATACCACCGAAGTTCCCGTCCGCTTTTCGGCCCGTCCGGAATTGGAGGCTCCCAGTATTCTGACCTATTGCTACGGTGAGGAATTCTCTTTTAAACCGGTGTTTACAAATGCCAAACCGTCTGAGTTGGATTTCGCATGGTTCAGGAAAGGGGCATTAAGCGATACATTAAGCAAGGACAGTGTTTTTACCGATATCGTTGACGATAGTTTAATCGCAAGGGGTCTTGATCAGACCTACCTGCTCAATGTGAAATATCTGGATACTCTTGGTGGTTGTGTTGCCAATCCATTTGAGCTACGTATGCGCTACGGACGCAAGATTATGCCAAAAATCCAGCTTGATTCTGCTTCGAGATATGCCTCTATTACTCCTGCTGAATTTGAGTTTGGAAATGCATCTTCATTCACTCCACCAAAAACAGGCAGCAAATACGATTGGGATTTTGGCAAAGGTTTGAATACCAGTAACAACAATGCGACTACTTTCGGGCTTGTCAACACCAATGCGGTATATGAACTTCCCAACAAAAGTGGAGAAGGGTACACAGTTACTTTAACAGCCTACGACACATTGTTTAGTTCAGCAGTTCAAGTCGGGAAGGTTTGCCAGAACCAGGATTCCATTAAGGTTTTTGTTCAAAATCTGATTCCTTCTCTGGTTACCAACAATGGTGATGGGGTCAACGACAACTTCTCTATCCAGGGAATGCGTGCAAACACCTTCAGCATGAAATTGTACAATCGTTGGGGAAAACTGGTCGCAGATCAGGATCCTTTCAGCATCGAAGGATGGGATCCTAAGGACGTTGGTCCTGGCGTCTACTACTACATCCTTACAGAAAAGCGGAGTGGGAAAAACCTGGTTAGCTGGTTGACCATTTCGAAATAAAAGTCCGAAGTTTATTAAACGTAAAGTGCCGCCTGGTTGAAAAGCCAGGCGGCACTTTTTTTTAGAACACCAACCTATTGTATCGGATGGTGGCTTAAACAGGTAGACTTTCCAGGACAGGAATTACCTGACTCCTTGCATTTTCATAGTCTCGTTCAACTTCCAGCCATTTTTCCTGAATGAGCCCTTCCTCTTCACCTTGCTTTAAAAGTCGTTCAATTAAACTCAGATTGAAAGCTGTATCAGGCATCCCCATTGCAGTAAAAGTGGATACCAGCTTATGAACCGGTTTCACAGCGGCAAGGGAGTCATTGTTTTTAAAATGTAAACGAATATTATCGATTTCCAGACGAATGTCGTTCACAAACACATCCAGGATATAGCGGAAAGTTTCAGGGTCTTTGCCGAACTTTTCTTTTACAAATTCAAAGTTGATAGCCAGTTGATTTTCCAACTCTTCTTCCTGTAAAAGATCTTGCCAATCCAGCAATTCCTGGTCTTGCACAGAAAATTTTCGAATTACTCTGAACAAATCTTTTTGCTGATATGGTTTGGTGATGAAGTCATTCATGCCTGCTTCTCTTGTGAGCTCTTTTGTTTCAGTGAAAGCGTCGGCAGTTAGTGCAACAATGGGAATTTGGTTGGCTGGTGGCTTAATTGTTTTCCTGACAAACCTGGCTACTTCAAATCCATCAATTTCCGGCATTTGTAAATCCAGAAGTATCAGATCAAATGTGCGTCTTTGCAATTTGGCAATTGCCTCAAATCCATCATTGGCCACCTCTACATTCACTCCCCAGCCAGTTAGAATTTGTCTGGCCAGCAATTGATTGATTTTATTGTCCTCAACCAGCAGGACTTTCATTTGAGAAAAACGGCTGATTTCTATTCCTTCCTCTGCTTCAATTTGCTGCTGAAAGTCTTTTAGGCCGGCTTTTAAAAAGGGAAGCTTAAAACTGAAAATGGATCCTTTGCCTACCTCACTTTCAACCCGGATTTCTCCATCCTGCATTTCAACAAGCCTTTTTGTAATGGATAATCCAAGACCTGTTCCCTGAGTCTTGAATCTTTGGTTTTTGTGTACCTGGGTGAAACTCTGGAAGATGTTTTGCAACTGATCCTTTGGAATCCCTATACCGGTATCCAATACTTTAAATTCAAGAATGATACCTGTTTCAGTTTCAGAAACCACCTCTACAACCAATTGAACTTTTCCTGTTTGGGTAAACTTCAGGCTGTTGCCCAATAAATTCAACAGAATTTGGGAAAGGCGGACTGAATCTCCTCTGAGGTATTTGGGAATGGCACCTGAAACATTAATCTCATAGAGTAAATTTTTGTTTTGTGCCGAAACCGTAATGCTTTTGTTGAGTTCTTCCAGAACATGAAAAAAGTCAAATGTTTGTGTTTCAAAGCTGAATTTTCCCGCCTCAATTTTGGATAAATCTAAAATGTCATTGATAATGGTAAGGAGATTGTTGGCAGAAAATCTGATGGCTTTCAAATTCTCAATTGAGTTTTCATCTAATTTTTTGTTGAGAAGGAGTTCTGTTAATCCCAGTATGGCGTTCATTGGGGTGCGGATCTCATGACTCATGCTCGAAAGAAATGCCGATTTGGCACGGGCATCCGCTTGGGCAGTCTCTTTGGCAGCCCTCAATTCTTCCTCAAGGGCTTTTGTTTTGGATACATCCCTGGCAAAGACAGCTACAGCCCCAGGTTCCATCTTTTTCAATGGATTGAGGGTGAGTTCCAACCAGACACGGTTTTGAGCGTTCAAACCAAGAAAACCAGAAAAATCACTTCGTTTTCCCTCTGCTGCCAATTGAAATGCCCTTGTTAGTTCTGGATTTCTGTCGGCCTGAACCAGATTAAAAAAATTCGTTTCTCCCAATTCAAGACTTTGGCCAAATAAGGCAAAAAAGGCCTGATGATGTGCCTGGTTAAAAAACAAGTAAATACCATTAGCGTTTAAAGCAAATACCTGATCTTCAATACTTTGAAAGATATGGGTGCATATTTTCGACTGGGTATTCTGAATCATTAGGGGTTGGGAATGAAAATGTAGTCACTACTCTATACAGCAAAGTACGCCAGCGGGAAATGGGTTTCCTTATCCCAACCAGTTTTTGCATGTGAGGTTTGACAATAATGATGGAGATTTCTTTGTGGATAAGATCCGTTTTAGAATGATTAGCAATCAAAAGTATTTTATTAAGTTGTTGATTATCAGTTTTTGAGGATATGATTTTACGAAAAAAACTTTCTCGCAATCCCATGCAATATTCCCTGTTTCCAAGTGGCTCCAGCAATATGTAGCGGGTCTTCGAAACCAACAATTGGGTATTCTTAATCACCTGAAAAAGACAGAGACGGGGTGGGTCAAAATATTTGCACTATTTTTGCCCACTTTTTGCGCTCCAGCATCTGGATATTCCAATATGTTAAACCTGCTCACCAAAGCCATTTCGGCTGTTTTCGGAACAAAGTCTGAGAAAGACCTTAAAGAACTTTTTCCATTCGTACATAAAATCAATAGTTCCTGGGAAAAAGTTAAGGAATTGGACAATGATCAGCTTCGTGGAAAAACTTCTGAGCTGAAACTGTTCCTGAAAAATCAACTTTCCGACATTGACAATCAACTGGATTTACTCCGTGGCCGATTGGAAACCGAAGCGAATCTGGCAGTTTCCCAAAAGGAAGAAATGTTTGCGCAGGTTGACAAGCTGGAACTTGACCGGAATAAAAGACTGGAAGAGCTGCTTCTTGAGATTTTACCCGAGGCATTTGCTGTCGTTAAAGAAACAGCACGGCGATTCGCAACTTCCGACGGAATTGAAGTTTCAGCGACTGATTTCGACCGCGAGCTCGCAGTTTCCAGGGACAGTATCACAATAGATAATGGCAAAGCCTTCTGGTCTTCAACCTGGAAAGTTGCTGGTCATGATCTCCGCTGGGACATGGTACACTACGACGTTCAATTGATTGGCGGGACAGTGCTGCACCAGGGTAAAATTTCC
>JBIPNA010000343.1:0-3907 GCA_044375665.1 Catalimonadaceae bacterium | reverse complement strand
GATCCTGGGCAGGCTCAGATCCACAGCCCAGGACAAAAAGAAAAATCAGGGAATACCAGTTTCGCATCGGGCCCGCAAGGTACAAAAGGAAGCCGGAGCCAGAAGAGCAGGATGATAAATCCATACACTGAGGAAAGAAAAACTGTTTTTCCCGTCACCTGTATAAGCTGAAAGGAATTTGCCTGGGCCAGAGCGGCCAGGTGACGGGGTTTAAAAAACAAGACAGGAGAGCGAAGAAGCAGAAGATGAAACAAGGTTTGATCAGGTAAACAAAGGGGATACAAACGCATCGATCAGACAAATTCAAACAATGAAAAAATCTCAAAGCTTTTGTTCGGGACCCATGTGATTTTTTTTTAGTGTGAATGGTTTTTTCTTTCAACACAAAGGTTACTTTTACCCTGGGTCATGGATTAAATAACACAACTCACAAAATGTAGTTATGCCCAGGGCAATACGGTTTTTGTTAATGCTTTTCATCCTTTTTCTGGGGAGGCAAAAAACCGTATCTGGTCATCAGGGAACGCTGAAACCAGCTGAAATTCAGAACCTTTTTGCCCAAACCCGTTTCAACGGGCTCCATACAGCTGCCAAAGAATTTTACTTAAGTGAGGAAGAAAAACTGGTGATTGCTTTGTGCAATCTGGCCAGGTATGACGGACAAGCCTTCATTCGGGAAGTTATATTGCCATCTGGCATAGACACTTCCCTTCCTGAAATCAATGGCTTATTGGCAGAACTTCGCCGGCAGAAAAGCGTTTTTCCACTAATGCCTGCTTTTTCTCTACACAAATCTGCCCTGGTCCATGCAAAAGACATGGGCCTCTCCGGGAAGGCTGGACATCACAGTTCTGATGGAAAACCCTTTCAGGATAGAATTCAGCAATTTTTTCCGGCCAACACCCACCTGGCTGAAAATTATTACCAGGGTACCGGAGATCCTTTTGACATCGTTATGGCATTTTTGCTGGAAAAAGGAGAACGTGGGAAAGAATACCGACGCAATTTGTTTTCTGAGCAACTACACTATATCGGGATATCTATTCAACCACATCGCAAAACCTGCAGCAATGCCGTTTTGGATTTTGCACAGAAACCACAGACTGCCGTTACCTCAATGTCGAAAAAGCGGAATTCTACGGAGGTTTATTGGAGAGATTGTCCTACCGGAACCAAAGTTTCTACGCGTCGGAAATCGGGTGGATTTTCATTCAGCAGTTTATTTGGTCGCAGGCGTTAATCCAATCCCGGAAAGCCCAGCTGACCTCTCAACAAATCTTCCATCGATTCACGCCTCCGGATACAAACTGCCTGATCTTTCCAAAGCAAAATCTCAGCGGGACGAAACCTGGAGTTGTATTGTGAAGCCATGCTAAAGCCATATGCACCGGCATTGTGGATGGCCAAAATATCTCCTTCTGAAGTTACAGGCAGGGATCTGGAATAACCGAGCGTGTCGGTTTCGCAGATGTAGCCCACTATATTGTAAATCTGATTTGGATCCTCTGAAACCGAGATATTTTCAATTTCATGGAAAGCATCGTACATCATGGGCCGTATGAGGTGATTGAGACCTGTGTCTACGCCTAAAAAAGCTGAAACTGGTGTTTTTTTGACTGTATTCACTGTACACAAAAGTGTTCCTGCCTCAGACACCAGAAACTTTCCAGGTTCAAACCATATTTCAACAGGATTTGCCCGGCCAGCATTAAAGGCTCCAACAGCTTTTTCCAATGCTTCCCCCAGCTCTTCGATCGGCGTAACGACATCGCCCTTTTTATATGGCACCTTAAAACCCGATCCAAAATCGATGTATCGAAGCCGGGGGAAAGCAGCTGCTGCTTTGAAAAGGATGTCGGCCCCCTGAAGAAACACACCAGGGTCCAGAAATTCTGAGCCTGTATGAATGTGGATCCCTTCCACATTCAGATCAAATTCATTTACAAGAGATTCAATTTCGTTTAGCTGGAAAATGGAGATTCCAAACTTGGAGTCGATATGACCAGTTTGAATTTTCGGGTTTCCCCCCGCCAGAATATGTGGATTAAGGCGAATGAAAACAGGGTATTGATTTCCAAATGTCTCCCCAAACTTTCGGATGGCAGAAAGTGAATCGAGGTTTACATGAACTCCCAATCCGACGGCCTGTTCTATTTCCACAAAAGGGACATTATTAGGCGTGAACAGAATTTCATCAGGCTCAAAACCAGCCATAAAACCAAGCTGGACTTCCTGAATAGAAACGGCATCCAATCCACAGCCGAGGGACCGGATGAGCCTGAGAATAGAAAGATTGCTCAGCGCTTTTGCTGCGTAGTGCAGTTTATGGGGAAAACCACCAAAGGCACGTTTCAAACGGCTTACCCGATCTGCAATAATCTGCCCGTCATACACATACAGCGGTGATCCGTGGGTGCGGACAAGGTCTTGAAAAAGGACTCTTTTTTGAGGGGAGCTCTCCATAGTTTTGATTATCGGGTCCCAAAAATAGCTGTTCCCATCCTGACCAATGTACTTCCTTCCTGACAGGCCAGAATGTAATCGCCACTCATGCCCATGGAAAGTTCTTTAAGGGAAACATTTGCGAAAGAATATTGGCTGCGCAATCTGTCTCTCAATTGGCGGAGAGAGGCAAATTCTTTTCTAACCTGTTCCTGATTTGAAGTAAAAGTAGCCATGCCCATGAGACCATCTATTTGAACATGGGGAAAACTGGCAGGCCCAGCCTTCTCAAACCACTCCTCCAACTCAAGGGGATTCCAACCAGATTTTGTGTCTTCGCTGGCAATGTAAACCTGAAGGAGACATGAAATTACCCTGCCTGCTTTGAATGCCTGTTTGTTTATTTCTGAAAGGAGCTTTTCAGAATCAACGCTCTGAATCTGATGGATAAAAGGGGCAATGTATTTGACCTTGTTGGTCTGAAGATGACCGATAATATACCAGCGGATGTCCCTGGGTAGCACTTCACGCTTTTCCAGGATTTCCTGGACTTTATTTTCTGCAAAATCCCGGTAGCCGGCATTGTAAGCCTCCAGGATTCTTTCGGCTGGAAAAGTTTTGGTAACCGGAAGGAGTCGGGCACCCCATGGGGCCAACTCAGTTTCAATCTTTTCAAGCCTTTTACTTACTTCATCTTCCATGGTTTGACCTCAATTGATATAGATTTGTCGTTATTCGGGGCAAAAAAACACAAAAGCAGCAATGCAGAGGAAGAAAGTAAAAAACACTCCGGAAGGAACTGCAAATTCAAATGGCTACTTTTTCGTTTCAAAAATCCGGATGGTTGACCTCAATTTCCGCTTACCACTTGTTTTAATGCTTTTCAAAGAGACTGTTTTCAACAAAGTTCAAAATTCAGCCTTTGGCAGGATGGGTTTGCAGATGGTGGTCCCGGTTTTTTTTGTATTGATGTCTGGAACTGTTGCCTGGTGCCAGGTTCCTGTCAGGCAATTTTACGAAGGTCAGGGGAAAAAGCAGGTTAGGGCAGAATACTTTTACAACAATATGGAGGATAGCCTTTTGACAGGTTCTTATAAAAGCTATCATCCAAACGGGCAGACCGCGATGACAGGGACCTATCTTGATGGAAAAAAAGATGGCTTATTCGTTGAATACTTTCCGAATGGAAAAAAAAGACTGGAGGCCGAATTTAAAGCCGGCAAAAAAGAAGGTAAAATGTGGGCTTACGACTCCACAGGTCAGTTGCTGCAAAAGGCCTGGTTTTCCGGAAACCAGTTAAATGATTCTCTTTTGGCCTGGTATCCGGGTGGAGGCATCAAGTCCAGGGCCTGGTTTCAGAAAGACTCTATTGAAGGCGTTGCGCTGGAGTTTTTTAAGTCGGGCATCCTTAAAAAAGAACTTACCCATAAAAGAGGCAAACCCAACGGTCCGAGTCGTGAATACT
>JBIPNA010000342.1:0-3919 GCA_044375665.1 Catalimonadaceae bacterium | reverse complement strand
TTTATTGCTGGCTTACCTGCTTTGGGAGCCGGTTTTAAAACCTGGGTCCATTGCTTAAAATTCCGCTGTTCTTCGGAAATCTGGTTAAGGGTGTACCAGGCGGACGAACTGCACAACATCCGGCCATCGGTTGCCTTTAAAGAATCATTGAAATCAAAATGGTATACATATCCTTCCTTTAGTTCCCTGATTTCAACAACCAGGTGTTTCCGGTCCGGACTAAGCCAAAGATGCTCAGGTGAAAACTCTTCCAGATTTTCTTTTGGACCTCCATATTTCATCGTAGGGGTATACGTCCAGCTCGCCATGGTAAGGAGTTTCTTCCAGGCAGTTCCAGCTGGGATCGGCTCGGTAAACTCCATTTCAAAGCCTCTTTTCAAAGACCGGATGGCCAGCACGTCAAAGACCTTTTTCCCATTCCACTTCAGCGCTTCAAGGCCAAACCACTCATGGTTGCTGTGTCCCCAGTTCCCCGGATTCCCGATCATGCCCACATACAGGTTGCTGTCCGGACCTACAATAAGACGGTTGGTCCCTCCTTCCAAACCTTGCGTAAAAGGGAAAACCACACCTTGATATTCTCCTTTTACCTTTTCGACAAAAACCCGCTTCAGTCCTCCATGGGTAACATCTCCATGCACCATCTGATTGCGGTAAGGACCCATATTCAAAACGGCTGGCTGACTTGCAGAGTTGCCAATTTCGTTCTGAGGCAACCAAACCACCGGAGCTTGCTCTTTGTACTTGCCAATGTTGTACAAATCAACCGAATAGTTCCCAAAAAATGCCTTGGGTTTTAAATGAAGGATTTTACAGGATGGCAACCAATCACCCTGATTGTCAGCTATAAAAATCTCATTGTCTACACCAATTCCAAATCCGTTTGGTGTGCGTAAACCAGAAGCTACAAATTCAAATGACCCATCCATGCCCATCTTAATTACTTTGCCTCTGTCCTTATGTTGCGGAATGGTGCTTTTTCCCCCGGGCTGAATGGCAATGGCCAGGCCGGCATAGAAATACCCATCTTTATACACCAGACCAAATGCAAACTCATGGAAATTCCCGGTAGCGCCCCAACCATTACAAACGGTCCGGTACACATCCATAATCCCATCTCCATTTTCATCTATCAGCTCTGTCAATTCCTGCTTTTGAAGCACAAATATCCGGTCATCAACAACCTTCAGGCCAAGCGGCTCGGCAAGACCCCAGGCTATACGTTGGATCACAATAGACTGGGTATCATGCGATAAAACATTTTTAACTATGTAAACAGCACCCAGGGAATCCCAGGTAGAAACAATCAACGAACCGTCTCGCATAAAATCCATCCCACCTACTTTTGGTTGAAAATCGGCTTTATGCAAACGAAATTTTGTCAATCCGGGATGAAGCCGGTCAAACTCCATTCCCAGAGACCGCATGTCTAATTCCGTAAGAACCTTTTTACCACTGCTTGCCTGCCGGACCAGCTTCTTAGAAACCTGGAAATGCTCTGCCGGTATGTATTCCATTTTCCCGTCCGGACCCTGGTTCCACCAGAGGGTAAGTTCCTTGTATTTTCCCGGATCCAGTTTAAAATATTGAATTTCCAGCGTGTGAAGCCCGGCTTCCAAATAGTACTCTGCTTCAGTTTCTGTCACTTCATGAGGCCCGTCATTGCTTACCACACGCTTTCCGTCAAGCCAGAAAACGGCTCCATCAGAACTTCTCAGTTTGAAAAGATACGATTTGGAAGCAGGAATCTGGAGTTCACCTTTGACCACCATAAAAAATGGAACGGCCCCCGGAAAAGAAAAGTTCCGGAGATAATTGGCCAGATTCAAAGACGGAACCACTTCTACCTGATAGGGGATTTTAGGCTTAAACTCCGAAACCCGCTTTGTATTCCCATCTTTTAAAATGAAACACTGCGTAAGCAACCCTTGCTGCACACTGGTATCTGGCTTTATCTGCGTGGGAATCTGAGCCTTTACCGACTGCAAAGTCATTGGAAGGAAACAGAAAATCCACAACCCGATGAGGCTTGAGAAAATACCTGGTATTTCACCAAAACCTCTTGAAAATAGACGCGGAACCAATATTTTCATTTTAAAGTATCGTTGCCGGGTCAAAAAGAATATGAATCTGGGTAGCCGTATCCAGGGAAAGCCGAAGAAGACCTTGTATTTTCCAAACAGGCTTCTGACCTGTAAGCCGTTCGGTACGGGACAGCACCGTAAATGGTGCCTGAGTCGATAGCGACTGGGGACTTGACAGTCCATCTGTAACAATCTCAGCAAAAACCAAAAATTCTTTGGGTGGCGCCTGTACCCAGGTAAAATATCGTTCCAGTTTGGGACCCGATACCCCATCCACATATTCCGGCCACTCTTCCAGTTCCGCCTTTTTCAAACTATCCAACTGAACTTCATAGCGCAGGGCCACCTTTCCGCCTGTAAACCGGTATCCTTTAAACCGAACTTTTGCCCGCTTTGGTCCTGTTCCCGTTGAAGTCTCAGCCTGAACCCAGAATGCGGATTCAGAGACCGGATAATCCAGATATTTTCCTCCAACCGTTACCGGCTGAGGTCCATGTTTTTGGTTATAAACAGCGCCTACTTTTAAAACACCTTCTTTCCAGACTTTTGCCAATCCACAGTTATAGGTGTCGTATGCCACATACAAATCCTGGTGCAATGCCAGGGTAAGCATCCTGGGCGTGCCATCCAGGACAGACCTGAATGCCCACATTTCGACGGGTCTCTTTGCAGCAGGAGCCTGTGCCGCAAGCCAGGAATATGAATAAAGGCTGGAAATTAAAAGAAAAATTAATCGTCTCAAGGTTTTGGCTGTTTTGGTGAGACAAAAATAGCCCCATGGATCTGGCCTGAAAAGTAGTTGAAGCCAGAATAACTGATTGGGACAAACTTGGACCAAATGGATGGATAAATCCAGGAAGATTTTGCCCGAAAAACCTTATGCCAGTTTCATTTTTGTTCGAAGGGCATCGGCAGTATGTCCTTTACCAGACCTCACCATTTCTTCCGGTGTCCCTTCAAATACAAGCTGTCCACCTCCATCGCCGCCCTCAGGTCCAAGATCAATAATCCAATCTGCCGATTTGATGACTTCCACATTGTGCTCAATCAAAACCACCGAATTTCCCCTGTCGACAAGCCGGTTAATGGCATGAAGCAGTTGCCCGATATCGTGGAAATGAAGGCCTGTTGTCGGCTCATCAAATATAAAAAACATGCTTTGGGTTTCCTGCTTGCCGAGGCTAAGATAGTATGCCAGTTTAACCCTTTGAGCCTCCCCACCCGAGAGGGTATTGCTGCTTTGACCAAGTTGCACGTAACCCAGTCCCACATCTTTCAAAACTCCGATTTTCTCTGCAAGCCGGGTTTTTTCTTTGAAAAAATCAACAGCCTCACTTACCGTCATTTCCAGGATGTCCGAAATCGTCTTGCCTTTGTATTCCACTTCCAGAATTTCCTGCATAAACCGCTTTCCACCGCAGGATTCGCAAGTGAGATAAATATCGGCCATAAACTGCATTTCAATCCTTGTTACCCCTTCCCCCTGACACATTTCACAACGGCCTCCCTCCACATTGAAACTGAAATGGGTCGGCTTGTACCCTCTTTGAACCGAAAGCCCTTGCTCAGCCATCAGGTTTCTGATGAGATCGTAGGCTTTTATATATGAAATTGGGTTGGATCTTGAACTCTTCCCGATAGGGTTTTGATCAACATACTCAACCTGCTGGATCTTTTGGTAAGAGCCTTCCAACCGCAGGAATTTTCCCGATTCTTCGGATCCCTGACCCAACATTTTACCCAAAGCCGGATACAAAACTTTGTTGATCAGGGTTGACTTTCCAGACCCGCTTACTCCGGTTACCACCGTCAGAATGTGCATTGGAATCTGAACA
>JBIPNA010000341.1:0-3933 GCA_044375665.1 Catalimonadaceae bacterium | reverse complement strand
TGGTCACCACCAACTTCCGTACAAACCATCCTGCCCCAGAAATTACCCGAACCCAGATAACTCCTGTCTTTTGGCCAACTGTAATGGATTTTGCCTGGCCTGCGGAAAGGACAAACTCCGTTTCTTCCTGGCCCAATGCGGTAAAAATTTGAATCCGGCTGGAATGTTCTCCTGAATTACGCAAAACCACATTGGGACCTAAAGCAGGATTGGGGAAAATTTCAATGCTGGAATTCTTTAACAAAGGCTGAGCCGAAACCAACACCAGTTGCCATGCAGGCCAGGTTTGAAGTTCGTCACCCCGGGTCCAGTTTGTCGGGTCCATCAATTCCTCCAACAGGCCTTCGATTGAACCGCTGTAAGTTTCGAAATTGAAAAAAGCATTGTTCAACTCTGAGTTAAAGCCAATGGCATTTACGCCAGCAACCAAACCCTGGGGAAGACAAGTTTTGTTGTTGCTCGCACCGCCGCAGGTAGAAGTACAGGTGGCTTCCCAGCCAGTGCTGCTAAAACCAGCCAGTGCAATGGTATCGGCTGCCAATGGTTGAAATGCAATAATCTGGTCACCCGCTTGGCTGAAGGCAAGCCCTCCATCCACAATGCCAACATTGGCTACAGAATCTTCTCCCAGAATAACTACTGTACCAACCGGAAGGTCGGTATTGGCCGTCCAGCGACATGTTCCCTCATTGGTACAAAACTGAACGGGATCCGAAACCAAAACAGCATTGTCGGTAAAATGAATCTGGGTCCCGGCAGCAACATCCTGAAGCAACACAAAAGCAAACCGGTCAAGGGCTTGCTGCCCACTCTGACCACTTTGAAAGCCGAGAAACGCTATTTTCCCAGGAGCCAATACTGTCTGGCAAAAGCTTTGCTGAATAGAAATCCCTGCAGAAATGAGAATAAGGAGGAGTTGTTTTTTCATGGGGTAAAGTTATTTTTTATTGGAACAAATATTGCCAGCCGATCCTCAACTGGTCGTCGAAACGCCGGATCAGTGGATTGTTGCGATCTACAAGCCGATGGTTGTATTGAGCCTTGATCATAGACCTGAAACCCTGAATCTGGTAGGCATAAGCGAATGTGAGACTTTCTTCTGTGTTGTTGAGAACCAGGTCGTTCGGATTAAGCTGATCGTAACGAACTGCAAAAATGGAGTGTAACTTTCTTGAAGCATAACTCAGATTCAGAATGAGCCCCCCGGCACGGAAAAACGAGGTTGGTTTTGCTCCAATGGTGGATGCTTTTGTTCCACGTTCTTCCCGGTATCGGGTCCCTGAAGGGTCGATGTCGTTGGTAGGGGTAATTTGCATTTGGTGCCATTCAGCCTGACCTGAAATCCCCCTCCATTGGAAAGAAAAATCTCCGGTAAGACAAGTTTTCCTGCCCCCGATTACCCTTAAATAATAATCGTCTCCTTCCAGAAAGGATGAAAATTTGCGGTTGACAGTCCTAGCGCCGATCCCTGCCTGAAACATGGGAATTGGGCTTTGATTGACATCATAATCCCTGTATCTGAACCTGGATGGCCATGAAATATCAGCCCTGCCAGCAAGCTCTAAAGTTCCTGAAGGGTCATTATCTCCACCATTAACTGTGAGTACCTGCTCGCCCATGCCGGAAAATACTCCTCCGTAAATCTGAATCTTTTGATCCCATAATGTTTTGTTCACAACTACGCCAACATCTCTTCTCGAAAAAACTTCACCTCTTGTCACTTCAGCACGTTGCCAAAAGGGAGAGTAAGCAAAAGGCACCAAAGAGTTCCTGGAAAAAGGAATTTTCTGGAATCCGGCTGATACCTGTACAAAGGATTTCCAGGTTACAAATGCATCCATGATGCCTGGATTTTCCCCGGGATCTGAGGTATTTGCCAAATCAGCAAAATCGACCTGAAATTCATATTCAAAACTTCGGCCAACCCTTCCTTCCAGTTGCAACTGCATGTCCCGAAGCGCAAACCTGTTTTTGCTTTTATCCAATCCCAAAGCAGGATTGTTGTCAATGTGCGCTCTTGGATTACTTTCTGTAAGAAACCTGTGGTTGTAAAACCCGGAAATGGCTCCGGAAATCTCAAGGGCATGTTCTCCGGAAGAAATCAGGACCTGCGCCGAAGCTGAGTTCCCAACAACCCATACCCATTCGACCAGCACAAAAATCAAGACCAGTAATCTTTTCATTTCAGCCAATCGATGTTTTCAAAACTATACAACAATGCCTGGTCATCACAAAGCACAAACAACTGCCCTTCCGGGCCGAAAGCCAAACCTTCCGGGTTTAAAACCGGTAGGTCAAACTTCTTTTCTATGGCATAAGTGCCCGGATTCAACCGAAAAACGGCATGGTCCTCATCACTCAATAAAAACAACTTTCCCTTAAAGTATGTGGCTGCAGAAACATCAGAAAACCCTTTGATCTGTACCCGGTTTTTGACTGAAAAATCAGCATCCAATTCAAAAGCCCAAACCGGATTCTTTTCGGTGAAAGCAACCCGGACATTTCGGAAAGAATTGAAGGTGAGCGATTCAAAACCTTTGTTACGTCCCCCTGCGTAATTTACTTCAGCTGTTCGGATCAGTTTTAGACTATCCGTAGAAAATGAATGAAAAAAGCGTGTCCGTTCGTCAACTACCACAAGATGGTTGGAATCGCACCAGACTGCCTCAAAATCGTAGCCATTAAAATCAGCTCTTCTCAGGATAGAACCTTTCAGATCTGTTTCGTACAAAAACCCATTGTCAGAAACGATGTAAAAACCCGTCCCTTTTGAATTAAGACAAATATCCGATGGTTCAGGGATGGCAATTTTTAACCTTTTCTGCGGTTCAACTTTCAGGCTTGGATAACCAGAGCCCAGAAATGAAGAAATAAGAAACAAAAAAGAATACAACATGCTAAATCAGGGATTGGGTAAACCAGGACTGGGTGTCAAACCATTGGAAAAAGGCCCTGTCCGATCAGGTTTTCTGCCATAAGATTTTCCCGATTCGATTCCTGCAGGGTAATCGACCGAAGCCAGGGTAATCCAACTTCCATCGGACTTTTTATACGAAATCGAAAAACTTTCACCGTTTCCCGAAAATCCAAATTTTGCCCTTAATTGTTGGGAAGTGGCTTCAGGGCCGGCGGTGGCACACTCTACCAGTTGATAAGCGTTCTGAGGAAAATTAAAATCAACCGGGAGGGCATATTTTCCAGGATTGGAAGTATCATCTGAGAAAAAATACTTGTCTTTTTCCAGCAGCAGTGCCTTTGGAAAGGGATTAACAATTTCTACCCAGTCAAAATCGGTCCCATTTGGATCCAACTCATTGATGATTAGTCTCCCGGCAAATGGTTCACCATCTAGGTTCAAATTTTCATTGTTGGATTTTCCTTTTGTGATGGTGCTCATCCAACTTCGGTTTTTACTGCCATCTGGTAGGGAACCATAAGAATTGCCTGGACCAGGAGCATCCGGAAAAGTTAAGGAATCGAGCAGGATTGTATCACCGGAAGTATTGGTGACAAACATGGCCAAAAACTCCCCACTTGAGGATAAATTGGCTCCTGTGTGCACGATGGCACCAGGAATGGTGTCTTTTCCGCCATTTTCAAAATAGATAAGAAAGAAACCTTTGGGCGGAATGGTGTATGATTTTTCCGGGCTGTAGCCGGCAAAACTGGTCTTGTTTTCAGTAACCCAAAAAGATCCGGGATCGATTTGTATTGCTGTATCGGTCGGGTTAAAAATTTCCACCCAATCCCTGGTTTCAGCAGAACCTGCTGAGCCGGAAGGAAAAATCTCATTGAAAATCAAAACTCCGGGTCGGAATTTTTTGATGGCCGGATTATCAGGGACAGGGAAAGTGCGGTCTTCAAGGCAAGACGAAAGCATGCCAATTATTCCAAATAAGATAAAAAGAACAGGCTTGAACGCGTCAGGAACGC
>JBIPNA010000340.1:0-3936 GCA_044375665.1 Catalimonadaceae bacterium | reverse complement strand
CGTCATCACCACGGCCCATCAGCAAGCTTGCATAGTACAAAAGCGAGGCAAGCGATCCCAACGCGGCGACTACATATGTCATCGCAGCCCACTTCAATGCATCCTTCGAAAGGGCATATTCTCCCTCGGTTACAATGCCTTTTGACGATATGTATTTCAGACCTCTTGCCGAGGCATCAAATTCTACGGGCAGGGTGATAAAGCTGAATAATGTCGTTAAAGCAAAAAGCCCAACGCCCAATGCAAGGGGCAGAATGGTCATGTTGATCATGAGCATTCCGGCAATGAGTAAAATCGACATAAACCGACTTGAGACATTGAGCATGGGAACCATGGCTGACCGGAAGTTCAACCAGGCATAGGCAGTGGCATGCTGTACGGCGTGGCCAACTTCGTGTGCAGAAACAGCTACAGCAGCAGCATTCCTTCCGTGGAAAACTTCATAACTCAGGTTAACTGTTTTGTCTGCCGGATTGTAATGGTCGGTGAGCTGACCAGCAACACTGATCACCTTCACATCATAAATGCCATTGTCCCGCAACATCATCTCGGCAACTTCCTGGCCGGAGACATTCGACCTCAGGGCAGTTTCTGAATATTTACGGAACTTGGATTTGAGTCTCCATGAAATAGCCATACTGGCCAGCATGAAAAAAATGAGCAATATCCACATGAGTTTAAATCTGTTTTTACGATTGAGTTAAAATACGATTTACCAATTGAGAAGTGGAATGACCTTTTACCAATGGCAATGTCACTACTTCTCCGCCACGGTCAATTACAAATTTTGCGCCTACAATATTTTCAACCGAATAGTCGTCTCCTTTTGTCAAAATGTCAGGTTGAATGGCCTCAATCAGGGTTTCGGGTGTGGGCTCCCCAAACAAAACCACCAGGTCGACAAAACCCATCGATGCTAAAACCCTTGTTCGCGATAATTCGTTGGCTACGGGACGGGAAGGACCTTTGATACATGAAACAGAAGCATCGGTATTTACCCCAACAACCAAAAAATCACCAAGGTTCCGGGCCTTTTCCAGGTAGTCTACATGCCCAAGATGAACCAGATCGAAGCAGCCGTTGGTAAAAACAATTTTCTTCCCGGTTGAATGCCATTTCTTTACCTGGTCTATGGCTTCGGGAAGGGATACTATTTTGGAAGCGGAATGGAAGTTGTTCATTGCTCAGGAATTTCTTTGGCGGCCCTGAAAACGGTGATCAGATAACAAATGCCTCCAATCACAATACTAAACAGCACCTGGCTCCAGTACATCAGGGAAGCGGCAGTCAACGACATGCCTGGTTCTTTAAAATACAATTCCACCAGTGCGGCACTGACAAATATCTGAAAAGGACCACCTACTGCCCCCGGCACCGGAACTACAATTCCAAAGCTTCCTGCAATGAGCAAAAGGAAGGCTGCCTTAAAACCAAGGTCGAAAGTAAAATCGAACATGTAAAGGCTGACGTATGTTGTAAAATAGTATCCTCCCCAGATAAGCGAGGTATACAGTAAAAATAAACCCGGATTTTTCAGCTTTGTGGCACTAAGCAATCCTTCCACGAGGCCCGCCAGAAAACCAAGGATCTTCTGAAATAACGGAATTCTCGAAAGTGGTTTTCGGAATAAAAATGCAAGAACTCCACCAAGTACCATCAGCCCAAGGGCAATCCAGATTAAAGGAGGACCTTGTTGTCCGGTTCCTGCAAATTTGGCTTGCTGTGTCTGAAGAAAAGTACTCAGTTTTTCAAACTCCAGTGAGAAAGCGGTGAGTGAAATCAGAATCAGCATCACCATATCAAAACCTCTTTCCGCCAGAACTGTACCGATTGACGTTTGTAGTGGAACCCTTTCAAGCGTATACATGACTGTGCAGCGGGTTACCTCACCTGCCCTGGGAATCAGAAGGTTGGCAAAATAGCCGGACATTACTGCCAGAAAACCAGACCCACTTGTGGGTTTATAGCCTACCGGTTCAAACAACATGTTCCACCGCAAAGCCCTCACCAAATGGGCAATCATGGTTGTCACGAACGATGCAGCAACTGCCCAGATATGGGCTGTTTTCATGTCCCTGGCCATTTGCAGGAAGTCCATGTCCTTGTAGGCAAAATATAGCAGGATGGCTGCAAGGCCCACGGGCAGGATGAATCCCAGAATTTTTTTCATGTGTTTTTTGGAGGTCGCAAAGAAAGGAATTGAAAGAATAGAAAAACAGTTTTTCAGATTTGGCCAGATTTACCCTTCGTTTGTTTTGAATACGTCTACAACCCTTTTTCAAAATCTGAATGATTTTTGGGGTCAATCAAATTCAGAGATTTACAGGAAATGGTTTTGCCGCATCAATAAAAGAAATGGAGAAATGAGGCTGCTTTGCCATAATAAATAGGCTTTATCGCACCACCATAATCCAGCTTTTGAACCTTTTGTTCTTAAAATACAATCCGTAAAAAAATACCCCATCCATCCTTTCATCCGGCCTCCAGATGAAATTGAGGTCTGTAGAATAAAAGACCCTTTTTCCCCACCGGTTGAAAATTTCAACTGCTTCAAACCGGTTGGCGCAGGTTTCTTTTGGAAGGATTCGTTTCAATGAAAAAGCCTCGTTTTTGTCGTCGCCGTTTACGGTCAGTAAATTTGGAATTACGCCCAGAGAATCAGGTTCATAATAGACGTCAAGGAGATATTCAAGACTATCCCTGTAGTCGACTCCGCAAAAACGGCTGCTGACAATAAATTTAACCGGATACTTTCCTGTGTTTCCCCCGCAAATGGCCTCAAACCTGAAATCCGAAGCTACGGTTTGGTTTCCTGTGGAAACCGGGAAAGAAAAGCCTGGTTGAAAAATGGCTTCCCCTTGGGCAAATAGCCGGATCTCCCGATTTGCATTTAGTTCTCCGGAAAGTTGAAAGCCAATACTGGTTTCTTCTTTTACAAAAAGAGGTTCTCCGGGTAATTGCGTACTGGCAATGGAGATCAATAAATTGGCTGGTTTTAAAACCAGGTACCTGACAAGGGTATCGTATTGTACCTTGGTGCAGAAATCTGATTTAACGATGAGGGTCAGCTTCAGGGGTTGCGCCACAGGAATTTCGCAGATTTCAGGCCATCTGAACTGATCATTTAACGGTCCCTTGCCTCTCCCTGTCGGGAAAATGGGTCCCGGAAAAACATAGGGCTGTCCGTCGGCATCTGTTATAAAACCTGAAAACGACAATTCGGCTCCCTGGTCCTGGACAGCAACCACAGGCAATGAAAAACCTTCTGTCTGAATCAGACTCAGGGTATCGGCAAAAGTACCGACCGTATTGATCTGGGGCGGGTTGTCTGGCAAAGGCTGCACCACCATATATAGGGACAAACTATCCCTTTTCGGCTGGCTGCAGCCATTGTCTGTGGCAATCAGGAGGATTTTCCAGGGTGTTTGTGGATCTGCAAACTGGCAGGATGGAACACAAAACTGGGTAAAAAGGGAATCGGAGTTGCTTCCGAACCTAAACCGGCGCAAAACCGCCAAACTCGCCGGGGCATTGCCGGAAACAATTTTGAGTTCATATTGGATCGGCTCATTTCTTTGGGCATCTACAAGGGTCAGATTCTGACAAACCCCATTGGGACCATTCTGAAGATACAGGGTGTCGTCATCGGTCAAAACCTTGTTGTTTGTGGAGCGAACCACCACCTTTGGAGCTGAATTGGCAGGGCAACTGACTACATAAGTCTGCATTTCTCTGCGTACTTCTCCGATTTTCACCCCGTTCCGGAATTCTTCACAGCGCACCGAAAACACAAACAATCCTGTCAGGGTTGCCGTACAGGTCAGAAGGCCGGTAGCCGGGTCAATCTGAAGACCGGGATTTCCCTGAAGTGGGTTTAATGTGGAAAATCCCGTTCTCCATAAAACAGGGTCATAGGGGGCCGAAAATGGAGGAAGC
>JBIPNA010000339.1:0-3949 GCA_044375665.1 Catalimonadaceae bacterium | reverse complement strand
CCAACTTCCGGAAGACGCTGGGCTTCCAAAATGTTGGAAAGCAAAATGCTGAAAAAGAAAATTTGCCATTTTCCGGTCATGAGGGCAAAGTGCGACGGAAAGAGAAAGAAAACCTGAATTTTCATCAATCAACAGCCATTTTGGAAAGTTGTTTGCCTGGATTCTCTGGTTTCCTTCTCATTCCTTTTTTTGTTGAATAAGTTGTGGCCATGGGTCGACAAGTCAGTTAGAGCCTGACAATCCTATTCCCGATTTTTTTTCGGTGGGATCTCTGGTAAGGCCTTGGCCGTTGGATTTGTTTTCACAAAATCTGTTTGATTCCAGATCTGTTTTTCCGTGCTGCTCAGGTCCTACCGGCTATGGTTGAGTTACCGTCCGCAAGAACTTTCTGCTTAAGAACAAAGCCAATTGGCCAGCCGGTCTCCCACTTCTGAGCCCATCGCAATTCCCATCCCGTTCATCCTTACGCCAAGTACAAGTCCGTTTCCTCTGTTTTCCAGTATGGGTACTTTCTGTTCACCAAAAGCCATAATGCCCGACCAACGCTGTTCTATTTCAAACACTTCTCCTTCAGGAAGTATCAATTCCCTTAAATACTTTTCCAATGCATCCTGAATCAGCGGGTGTAAACCAAAATGGGTAGTGGTTTCTCCTTCAAAATCCAGATTTCTCCCTCCGCCAAACAGAACCCTGTTCCCCACATTTCGGAAGTAAAAATAGCCTTCATCGAAGTGAAAGATTCCCTTAAATCTGAGCTTTTCAATGGGTCGGGTTATCAGTACCTGGCCACGTCCGGGGCGAATATCCAAATCCGGGAAGAGTTTTGGGGTAAAGGCATTGGTGCAAATCGCTACTTTTTCTGCTCCGAAAATCAATGTTCCGTCCCCTGCCGGGATCTGCCATTTCCCATTGACCATTTCGGGCAATCCTACTTCGCAGCCAGTTATTATTTCAATTTGTTTTTCGCGGGCAAGATCCAGCAAATGTCGCATCATTTTGCCCGTATCAATCTGCCCTTCCACCCGGTTGTACACAAAATGGGCAATATGATTTTGCTGAAAACCAAGTTGAGCAGGAGCTTCATCGTCCTGTTCAAAAACAGGTGTTTTGAAAAAAGGCCACAGCACTTCATTCAGCCATGGCAGGATGCCTGGATCGAAAACATCATTTTTTCTGAAAATTTCGCCTCCTCCCAGTGCTTCATATCCCAGCAAGGAATCTCCCAGGCGATTCCGGAGTTTTTGGAGGCCTTTCACCCGCAATTCCACTACTTCCAATGCTTTGTCAATTCCCAATTGAGAAATGTCGTGGGCAATTTCAGCTGCTGAGCCATAGCAGGCAAAACCAGCATTCCGGGTGCTGGCGCCTGAAGGCAGAAGACCCTTTTCCAGGATCAGGATTCTTTCTTTTGGCCTTAGTTCCCGAAAAGACAATGCTGTAGAAAGGCCCACAATACCCGACCCCACCACCACCAGATCGTATTCGACCATCGATTGTTTTTCCCAGAAACTCAACATTTGCCTAAAAAGGCAAACCAAGCAAAAATCCAGGAATCCGTTCATTCTGCGGTGGATGTTCTTTCTTCTTCTTTACCCGCTCCCGCCTATCTTTGGCAAATGCTTTCAACAATTCGTGCTCTGGCCCGGGAGGCCGCTCCTCAGGTAAAGGCCTGGCGCCACCATCTCCATGCTCATCCCGAATTATCCTTTCAGGAATTCGAAACAGCAGCTTTTGTTTCAGACACCCTTTCAAGTTTTGGGATACCCCATCAAACCGGTGTAGCCGGAACGGGAGTGGTCGCCTTAATTGAAGGCAGCAATCCTTCCTCCAGGGTGCTTGCACTTCGGGGAGATATGGATGCGCTGCCGATTCAGGAAGAAAATATTGTTGCCTACAAGTCCACCAGGCCCGGTGTCATGCATGCCTGTGGCCATGATGTACATACTTCTTCTCTTTTGGGAGCAGCCTGGATTTTAAATCAGATCCGGGACCAATTTCAAGGAACGGTGAAACTGCTTTTTCAACCGGGAGAAGAGCGAATTCCCGGTGGAGCATCCCTGCTCATTCGGGAAGGAGTACTTGAAAATCCTAAGCCACAAGCCATTTTGGGGCAGCATGTTATGCCCTTGCTTCCTGTGGGAAAGGTGGGCTTTCGGGAAGGTTTGTATATGGCAAGCGCCGATGAAATTTATCTCCGTATTTACGGGAAAGGAGGTCATGGTGCCATGCCTCAGTTTGCGACAGATGTCGTGGCCATTGGAGCACAGGTAATTACGGCCCTTCAGCAAGTTGTAAGCCGCTCTGCCGATCCTAAAATTCCTTCGGTATTGTCCTTTGGGCGGGTAGAAGCCTTGGGAGCGACAAACGTCCTTCCGGATTCCATTTATCTGGAAGGCACTTTTCGAACCATGGATGAGGATTGGCGGGCAAAGGCCCACAACAAAATTCAATCCATAACAGAAGGTATTTGTGCTGCATTTGGTGCCCGGGCCGAGTTAGAAATCCGCAAAGGCTATCCTTTCCTGTACAATGACCCTGAACTGACCCGAAAAGCAAGGGAAGGAGCAGTAAAATACCTGGGGGAAGAAAATGTGGTTGATCTTGATATCTGGATGGCAGCAGAGGACTTTTCCTACTATACCCGAGAAATGCCAGGTTGTTTTTATCGGCTGGGGACAAGAAATGAGCAAAAGGGAATTATTTCCGGCGTTCATACATCCACTTTCGACATTGATGAAGAGGCCCTTGAAATCGGTTGCGGCCTTATGGCCTGGCTTGCTTTGGAGCAACTTATCTGAATTGTGATCATCATGCTACCTGGCAACAACCCGGATTTCCCAGGAAAACCAAACATTTATTCTAAAAAGGCCGACCTTTGTTATCTGCATGATTGAACGGAAACTTTACGATACAACCCTACCACAGGAAAAGGCCATCCTCATTTCGGTGGCCCCGAAGCAACAGACAGATCGCCTTACCCGGGACTATCTGGATGAACTTGCTTTTTTATGCACAACGGCAAAAGCAGAAGTGGTAAAGGAATTTGTCCAGAAGCTGGAACGTCCCGACCATGGGACATATGTTGGCAAAGGAAAACTCGAAGAAATCGTGGCCTGGATTACGGAAAATCCCATCGACCTGGTGGTTTTTGACGATGATCTTAGCCCTGCTCAGGTCAGGAATCTTGAGGCAGCGCTGAAGGTCAAGATCCTGGATCGAAGCCTCTTGATTCTGTATATTTTTTCTATGCGGGCCCAGACAGCACAATCCCGCTTTCAGGTGGAGTTGGCCCAATACCAGTATATGTTACCACGACTCACCCGTCTATGGAGCCATCTTTCCAAGCAAAGGGGTGGTATAGGAAATCGTGGTCCGGGCGAAAAAGAGCTGGAAACAGACCGAAGGATTGTAAACGACAGGATCGTCTTTTTAAAAGAGAAGCTTGCTGGTGTTGACAAACAGGCCATTACCAGGAGAAAAAACCGAGAAAAAATTGTCCGGGTTGCATTGGTTGGTTACACCAACGTTGGGAAATCCACCCTGATGAACCTTCTTTCGAAATCTGAAGTATTTGCCGAAAACAAGCTTTTTGCAACTGTGGATGCGACTGTCCGCAAAGTAGTTTGGCAAAATATTCCTTTTCTATTGACCGATACCGTCGGATTTATCCGCAAACTTCCAACCCACCTGATCGAAAGTTTCAAATCGACGCTTGATGAAATCAGAGAAGCGGATGTTTTGCTGCATGTCGTTGATGTGTCGCACCCGGCTCATGAAAACCAGATTGCTGTGGTTCAAGGGATTCTGGCCGACCTGAAATGTGCTGAAAAACCTACTCTTTTGGTTTACAATAAGGTAGATCTAATCCCCGATGGGACAGATTTTGATCAGGAGAACCACAAAGGCGCAGTGTTCATTTCCGCCGGTAAGCGTTTGAATATTGAAAAGC
>JBIPNA010000338.1:0-3983 GCA_044375665.1 Catalimonadaceae bacterium | reverse complement strand
GAAATTGAGCTCCTGATTTCTGGGGGTGCTGTTTTTACCCTGCTCCAGTTCCCGGATATCTTTTTGAATTTTATCCGGACTGCCAAAATCACATCGGATATTCCCGGTACAAACATCATCATGGTGATGGGGATGGCCGGAATCAAAATCCTGACCAATGGATTTATCCTACACCTTCTGTTGCGGTCTTTCTGGCTGGCCATGGTGTGCATCAATTACATTTTTCCCCAGGGCATAGATGCCAGGAAAATGCATCGGGCTTTCCCTTTTCGTTCCAGGCATGTGGCAGGCGATCTTCAGGAGCAAATCATGAAGGTGGATCGGTTTTCGGGCCTGGTTATTTTTATGACCATCATGTCGACCCTGGTTCTGGCTGGTCTTGTGGTGGGCATTATGGTGGTTGTATTTTTTATTGAATTTCTTGGAGTATACGGGTTGATGTACCAGGAGATAGATGAAATTTTAGGCATTTCTACTTTGATCTATTTCTGCGATTTGTTGCTCATGGGTACGCTAAGGAGAATCCCTGTACTCTCCTGGTTGCTGTTTCCTTTTTTTTGGGTGTATGATGTAATCACATTCCGGTCGTTTTACACCCGGCCCCTGGCCTTGTTCAGCAGCAACATCCATCGGCCAACCTTTTTTTTTGGGGCTTCTGTCTTCATCATTTTTACGGGTGTCCTGACTTATATTCCTTTAACGCAAGCCATGCATTGGCCCAGAATTTTTGATGCCCGGGAATACAGGGAACAACTCACCACTTCAAACAGAGCATTTGTCGATTGGTACTATGCCGACAAACGCGAACCAGGCCAAAGAGGTCTTGTTTACATACCTTCTCACCTGATCGAAAACAATTTTTTGCAGGTCAATCTAAGGTACGATCGCTGGATGGATGATCTTCTTGCCCAAAGCAACCCAGACCGGAAGGCCCGGTTTTTATCAAACCTCATTGAATTGTCGATCGACGACAGTCTGTATGCCCAGGTGGAATGGATAGAAACCAAAGAAATAGGGGACAGCCAGATGGGGTTGATGGCCATGGTTGATATTTCGGACCTCAGCAATGGATTTCATAAAGTTCGGGTGAAGTCAAAAAATTTACCCTTTCCAAAATACCAGGAGATAAGATCCATGACGATAAGTGAGATAACCATTCCCTTTTGGAAAGACGTGCATTGACTTCTGACCTTAGTTCTGAAACCTGAAGGAAAGAACCGCTGCCAATTCGAAACACCTTTTCCTGGAGCATCAAGCCCCCTCAAAACAAGGGATGATTTGGCCAAACCATGTGATCGTTACCGGTTTAAAATCCCGAATCCATAAACGCCATCATATCGTCCTCCATGAATTCTACAATGGTTTTCCGGATAGCAGGTTCTCTGGAATTCAACATGCGTAAATAGTTTTTCAATTCCTGTTTTACCATTTCAAATTCACGTTTTTGCTGGGTCAGCATGGCTTTCAAAGGTTGCCTCCTGCCAAATATCCAATTATAAACCAGCGGATAGGTTTGAAGCAGACCATCTTTTTGCTGTTTTAGAATGGCTTTTTGCTCTGAAAGCATTTTCAGATAAATACCAAGCTGGTTTTTGGGGAGGGTCTGAATGCGCTCTTCGTTTCCAGCCAGATATTCTGCTTCAAGTCGCAACAAGGTGAAATAGTCCTGGGACCCGTAAGCCAGGGTAATTTTTTTGCTGATCTCTTCTTTTTCCAGCTTTAAATCCGGATCTGTTTCAGTATCCGGATGAAAGGCTTTCATAAGATCGGTATAAATGGTTTTGAAGGACTTTTTCCGCAATTCTTCCTCCTTTAGCCTTTTTTGCTGATTTGCCTCTTCTTTTTTTGTCCGGCCTTCCTTTGTCCGGCCCTTCTTTCCACCCGGACCAAAATCGTCAAAATTTGAAAAACCACTTGAAGGATCTATACCCAGATCTTTCATTTTCTGATGGAACCGGGCCTTATTTTCTGCTTCAGAAAGATTGGGCTCCAGGTCAAGGTCTACTTCAACATCAAACATTTCTTTGAATACGGTGGAGAATTGGGTATTGATAAACTCCTTTTGCGATTCCCGATCTTCCTCATAGCTGAGGTCGGAATAGCGGTTGAAGATTTCTTTTATCTCTTCCGGGGGTTCGACCAAGAAATCCTTAATTTTGAAAAGGATATATCCCTCTACTGTTTCTTTTTGCCTTTTACCCAGTTTTGATTCGCGGTAAAAAAGGTCGGCAGCCTTGATGATTTCTATTTCAAAGGCGGCAAACTCCTTTTGAATGGGCATCATAATGGCACTAAACTCGGCATGGGCTTTTGGAAGGGTCTCTTGCAGTACATTAATTTCCTCAATCAGGCTCCTGATTTCCTGAATAAGTTTGTTAAAACGGATCTGTTCTTTGCCCAGACCCGAACCCTTTATCTGCACCAGTTCTTTAGATGACGAGGCATCATCTGAAAAGGATGTTTGCCTGGATATTTTTTTTGCCATAAGGTAATAGCCAGGTTTTTGGAAGTTCTGCGGCCTGTTTCTTTTGCATCAGATCAGGCGCCAGACCAAAGTCTTTCAGAATAATACCGACAAAACAATGGGAAAAAACGGCTGCGTGGCAAGATCCTGATGCGCTTTAAAAAAAAGTAATGAATTTCGGGAGCTGCCTCCGGTAGCGGGATACATTTCTGCAAATGGTCTGGAGCCGGCACCATGGTTTAGTTGCGCCCGATGGGCCCACACATGTATTCAGGTTAATGCCCAATGCCTCTACAGGTTCAACCCCCGATTTCCCTTTTCCAAATTCCCGCCCAAAAACCCTACTTTTGCGGCCCAATTCAAAACCATGAGTTTACAATGCGGCATCGTGGGCCTGCCCAATGTGGGCAAATCCACCCTTTTCAACGCCCTTTCTTCTGCCAAGGCTGAGGCGGCCAACTATCCCTTTTGCACCATCGATCCCAATGTGGGTGTGGTTACCGTGCCTGATGAGCGCCTCGATATGCTCGAAAGCCTGGTGAAACCGGAGCGGGTGGTCCCCACGGTGATTGAGATAGTGGACATTGCCGGGCTCGTAAAGGGAGCCAGCAAGGGCGAAGGCCTGGGCAACAAATTCCTGGCCAACATCCGGGAGGTCGATGCCATCATCCACGTTATCCGTTGCTTCGACGACCCCAACATCGTCCATGTTTCGGGAGGTGTGGATCCCATTTTCGATAAAGAAATCATCGACTACGAACTCCAGCTAAAAGACCTCGAATCGATCGAAAAGAAAATCCAGAAAATTGAGCGGGTGGCCAAGGCAGGTGATACTTCGGCCAAAAAGGAACTCGAGGTTTTGCTCGGCTTCAAGGCCCACCTGGAAAGTGGCAAAAACGCCCGCAATTTCCCCACCTCGCCCGAAGAGCGGGAGGCGGTGGCCGAATTAAAACTCCTCACCGACAAGCCTGTCATCTACGCCGCAAACGTAGACGAGGCTTCGGTCAATACCGGAAACCAGTTTTCGGCCCGGCTTTGGGATAACGTAAAGGATGAGGGTGCCGAAATGATCATTGTTTCGGCTTCCATCGAAGCCCAGATTGCCGAGCTTACCGATCCGGAAGAGCGGGCCATGTTTCTGTCGGAGTATGGACTCACGTATTCAGGACTCGAAAAACTAATTCAGAGCTCTTACAAAATCCTCAATCTGATTACCTATTTCACCGCAGGTGTTAAGGAGGTCCGTGCCTGGACCATCCAACGGGGCTGGAAAGCTCCGGCTGCGGCGGGCGTTATCCACTCAGATTTTGAGAAGGGTTTTATCCGGGCTGAGGTCATCAAATATGCCGATTACGTGCAATACAAAACCGAGCAGGCCTGCAAAGAGGTCGGTAAACTTGGCGTAGAAGGCAAGGAATACGTGGTTCAGGATGGAGATGTGATGCACTTCCGCTTTAACGTGTAAGGCGATTTGGGGGTGCCGGCGAAACGCCGTCGGGCTGTGCGGGGCTCCGCTTAC
>JBIPNA010000337.1:0-3994 GCA_044375665.1 Catalimonadaceae bacterium | reverse complement strand
CAAAGGAAGTGCTTGTCCGGAGCGAACACCGAGGACAAGCCGAAACCTGTTGATGTCCACAGAAAGTGAATCCTGGTTTCGGTCAAATGCATATGCCCTTCCTTCCCAGATGGGTATAATTTGTTGGAGATACCTGTCTTCCAGAAACAATTCCCATTCTGGCAACCTTCCTTTCAGGGATGGAAATGATAAAGAAAAGCTTCCCAGCTGACTGCCGGAAACAAAAACCGGGATTTCATTTTCACCTTCTGAAGGCTCCGGGATTGTATTGATGCTCAGCTGCTCATCCGAAACCATTCCGGTCGATATGTTAAATCCGGAGCCATGCCACTTGTGGGCATCAGATTCCGGTTCAAATTCTTTTGAAGCTCCTGGCCCAAGCCTGATAAGTGCCTCATCCATCTGGCCATTGCTGAAACGAAGCTGCATCCTGATCGAACTCATTTCTTTTCCGGAAACAGTCCTTAAAAAATTCCCTCCTGACAAAGCCTTGGCTTGCTCATTAATAGCCAAAACCGGGTTTAAACCAGTTGCACGAACAAAAAATGCCTGGCCGGCTGGTATAACCGGGCCTGCACCGTGGATGCCCTGATCAGGCTCAGTTCCAGCCAAAAAGACTCCGTAACGTGAAATTTGGCTATTCCATATATAAATGGCTGCTCCCACCTGCTCCCGGATCCAGCCCTCGTTGTTGATGTCGATAGGGGAAGGATATGGATTAGACAACAAATTCCAGCCACCTCCGCCATAGCCCTGGGCATTGAAACCAACAGGAAAAGAAAAAGGGCCGGAAACAATAGAACCGGTTTGATCAATTATTTTCGAACTGGTAAAAAAACCTGGGCGCAAATAGGTACGGTAACCACGTCCCGGCTGAAGATCGGCAGTTTGAGGAATCCTCCAGCCATTCGTTTCGACCGAAATCGACCCATTGGGAATATCCTCCCCATCAAATTCAAATAAACTACTCTGTTGGCCTGCAACCTGGACAGAGGCCTCCGGAAAAGGTCCTCTGATCTCAAAGTCATCTGTCCATGAACTTAAAGTTTGGTTTTGCATCATTGGTCCCAGAAAAACCCATGAAGCTGAGGTTCCTGGGAATAATTGCTCCTGAGTCACCTGAGTAGCTCCCGTTAATTGACCAAATATGGATGCAATTCGAGCGGTAATGCCTTGTTTGGCCTTCAGAACCAAACTGTTCCCTGCCAGATCCAACCTACCTGCGAGAACACTAAGTTGTTGATGAATTCTAAAAGCCTGCGGACCCAAATGCCGGACCTCCCCTCCAAATTTATTTACCTGAACAATGTCAATGTCTATTGGGCTTTGAATCTCAAGACCGATATCTCCGTTTCCGGAAAAGTAAAGTCCCGCCCCCTCAAAAACCTGAAAAGTTTGTTCATTTCTGAATTTACTGTTTCCTCCTGAAATCCTGATGGAAGACCCTGACGTAAATGTGCCTGTGTTCAATACCACATAAACTGCATCAGAATTTAAATTGAAGTCTGCCTGGTTTCCCGCATGAAAAACCCCTTGATTTTGAAACCATCCGTTTCCATTGCTCCGGATGACCATTGAAAAAGACGTTTTCCCTGGATTGAAAACTGCGCCTGATTGATTAAGAATTTGATTTTCTACCCTCAACTGGGCCTGAGTCTGGGGGATGAAATAACCTGAATTGGTGAACTTTTTGCAGGTAAGTGCCCCGGAAAAAGTACAAGTCCCCGAAACAAACATTTCATTTACATCAAGGTTCGCGACAGAAATTACACTATTGCCTGAAACGGTCAACCTTCCGGGAGTGCCTGTCAGCAATGACGCATTTGTAAACTGATAATCTGAAAAATTAAGCTGGGTCAACGGGCCAACCACAAAAGACCCCATAATCTGAGCATTTCCTTCCAACCTTACTTCAGCCAGAACTGCATTTATTTCAGCCTCTGATCCAATGCTGATAAAAGCATTAGACTTTACGATAAAAAGACTTTGAAGTTGAAGAGAAGCAGATGAGCCTAAGGTAATCGAACCCTCAAGGGTAAATGGCAGCGATAAAAAAGCTCTCTTGCCTGATGCGATTTCAACCTGGTCGTCCGGATCCGGAATACCTTCTGGTTGCCAATGGGACGGCTCATGCCAGTCTCCCTCAGGACTGGATGGCGAAAACAAACGGTATATCCCTGCGCCTGCATTGTTCGAGAAAAACAAGCAAAGGAGAAGAACAAAGCCGATAAATTTTTTCCCTGGTAAAGGTATTACCATTCGGTATGGTTAAATGGTGAACGATCGAAAACGGTGTTTCAAAATTTTGAATTAAACCGCCATTTCATTTCACTTTTTGCAACAAAGGAGGTGAAATGGTGAAAATTCGTATTTCGGAAACAAACTGTTATGACAAGTGTACGAATTGCTCAAAAATAATCCAAGGAAAATCCTGAATTATTCTAATGCAAAATCAAGATAAGGCTTAAGCTGGTCAAGAGTTTTACCTTCCAAAATCCGGATTCCTTTAAGATCTTCCGGGTTTCGGAATGGACCATGCTGCTGACGGTAGCGAACCAGGATCCGGGCCAAACCTTTTCGAACATAGGGGTGCTGTGCCAGGACTTCCTCTGTAACCTGATTTATTTTTACTTTTTTCAGCATCAAGTCTTTACTGATAAAGGATTTATCCATCAACGCCAATACTATAAGGCTATCTATCCGGTATATTTCATACAGCTGTTCCTTCGAATGGAATCCTCCTAAACGCTCCCTGAATTGAAGTATCCGATGCGCCGTTTTTGGTCCTATCCCTGGAACTTTTTCCAATACCATGGAATCTGCCAGATTTAGATCAAAAGGGCCCTGCTGCGCAGATCGGTTTGCTGAATCCCATTTTTTTGTACGGGTTTTCCGGGCCCACATTGAACTGTCCAAACGGACAAAGGGCAAAAGCGCAGCCCCCGTCTCTTCCGGTAAATGGTACAATTTTAACACCTGTTCCGGCCGTCGAAAACGACCTCCTTTTTCACGATACCTGCTCAATCCTGAAAAAACCCGTTCTGGCAATCCCATCGCCATCCACGTATCCTTATCGACCGTATTGGGGTCAAACTCATGCAGCTTCAAGGATTTCAGGGGTTGCTTTTCGGCCCAATCGTTACCCTTCTTCGACGCAAATACCCATTTTGGGGATTGTTCTTCTTTCGGGAAAAGCAACAAAAGGGAGTCAAGCATCCTTCGGTCCGCTATGGAATCCGAAACTACAAAGGGCAGCAAAAGACGGTAACGGTTGTAAGACGTGTTGGCAACAATTAGTACCACAAGGGCAAATGCCATATAAAGTGTTCCCCGAAATTGGGAACGTGTCAGAAAAGCCATAAATAATCCTCAGTTTTAGTTTAGCGACCTAAGGTCAGGACACAAAAAACAAAAACAGGAAGGACTTTTACAAATGTACTGGGATCAAAAAAGTTGAGGTCTCCCTGCCAGGAAACCTCAACTGAATTCTTTGACCTATAAATTAGGAATATCTTCGTGCCTGATTTCTAGTTGAGCCTCTTCCTCCCTTAACCGCATTACAGCTTCAACTGCCTGAGCAACAACATCTGAACAGACCACAATGTAGCTGCCTGGGACTGCATTTTTTATGGCATATTCAATGGCCTCGACCTCCTTAAAAATAACTTTTACCGGCATGGTTGGGCTTACTGTTCGAATTCCCATTTCCAAAAGTTCCACAATTTCTGTGTCCTCCCGACCTCTCAGGTGCTTGTCCTGACGTATAATTATCTCATCAAAAATCTTCGCCGATATGGCCCCAAGCGCCTTTATGTCCTCATCGCGCCGATCACCAACACCTGTTATAATTCCAACCTTGGGGGTCTCTTCCACTTTTTCAAGAAACTTACCCAATGCCTGTAAACCAGCAGGATTGTGGGCGTAATCTATAATTACAGTAAACTTCTTGAAATTGAAGACATTCATCCGGCCAGGGGTCTGGGCATGAGATGGG
>JBIPNA010000039.1:0-15069 GCA_044375665.1 Catalimonadaceae bacterium | reverse complement strand
ACCGGATTACAACTGCTTTTTCCCTAAAGGCCGGGCTTAAATCTTGGGATATTTCCTCCCAGCCTGCATCATCTGGCTCGTTGTGCGTGAAATTCCGCTCATAAGTAGACCCGGCCAAAAAATTTCCATCTCCGGAAGGGACAAAGAAAGGCCTGGTTTTCAGGATGGCATCACCCCATGACTTCCAACCAGTTATTTCAAATACCTGACCTTTTACCGGAAAGAGCGATTGTCCAACCCAGGGGCAATTCAGACCAAGGCAGGAAACTACCCATTTGAAAGTCCGTCCTTCCCAATCCCAACCCCTTTGTGTTTTCTTCAGGTCATTCGGCAGGAATGTCTTTTTTTGGAAGGCATTCCGCTTCGTCCAGAAGTCTTCTGAAGCTTCAAGAAAAGGGAGTGTTTCCATTCTTCCCCCCTCCCGGATAAGGCACCAGGCTTTCATATTGTCAAATATCAGTGGCAATTCCTTTGAGTCAGGTGCTACTTCCAATAAACCTTCAAAACCCTGATCTGCCGATTTACCTGAAAAGTAATTGAGTTCTTCAATGGTATGCAGGGCCTTATAAATAGGCTTAGGTAAAAGAAAAGAGGGCCCGTTTCTGCCGATAAATTCTAATGTTGCCTTTTCGTAAAAGGTATCGGCATAAGGAAAAATTTCTTCATAGTTCCAGGTCCTGGCCATCCTTCGTCCGGTAACTGGATTCATTAATCCAACAGCTTTTCGCGAAGCTGATTCCTGGTTGGGATCTGAAACGATTTGGACTTCTATTTTAGCCCAATGAGCTTCCATCGCAAGACAGGCACCTGCGAGTCCATGACCTAATATTAAAAGTTCCGGCATATCCTTTGGGCAGGCAAATCAAGCTAATTTGTCAGGGTTTAGGTTATTGGAATTGGTTTTTCCGGGAAACACTTCTTGATATTTGTTATATTGTGTGGCTATTTAAATAAAAATGGTACCCCATGCGGGGAGTATCAGGATTATTAAATAAAATTGCATTCCGGAATTGATCCGGATGGGAAAGCATGGCCGAAAGATTGACTGGTGGTTCATGCCTTCTATTCCGTTCAAACTACAAGCACACACTATAACTATGCAAAAAGATTCAAAGGAAGCCGGCTACCACGGGCTGGGCTATGCGAAAGATGGGAAAGTTTATCTGAAAAGCTCTCTTGGAAAACCCGAACGGATAATTGGAGACGTAAAAGCGGGTGAAGATGAAGCGGTGGATTACTTTGTTCGAAGGTTCGATCTGATCCAAAAAAAGGTGGATTCCATGCTTGAAGCCATGGAAAAAGCTGAAAACAAGGGTTCTTACCTGATGCAGGTTCTGCACCTGAAAGATTCCCTTTACTCCTTTAATGCCATTGGGCCGTTTGAGGAGTTGAAAGAAAAGCTGGAAGAAGCAGAGAATCAGATTAAATATCTGATTGAAAACAACCGGGTCAAAAATCTGGATCAGAAGAAGGAGCTTTTGGAAAAAGCCAAAATCGAAGCTGAAAATCCTGATATCCGGGCTGCCATCAAGGGTATCAAAGACATTCGTTTCAGCTGGATGACCATCGGGTCTGTCAGTAAAGAAAGTGAAGAAGCTCTTGAAACAGAATTTCAGGAGGTTCTTGATAAATTCCAGATTCTAAAAGACAAGTACACAGAAGAGCGAAACATTGAGATTGAAATCCGTAGGCAGAAACTTCTGATTTTACTGGAAACTGCCTCCAGGTTGAATACTTATCCTCCTGAAGTAGAGCAAAGTTTCTTCAAAATGCGGAAACTTGAAGATGAGTGGAAAGCAGTAGGTAATGTTCCCAAGGCCATTTACGGACCGTTGTTTGAGCAATTCAAACGGATCAAAAAGACCATTGCCAAATATGCCAGAAAAGGTCCTCAGAGCGGAGGAGGTGGCAACAGGAATTATGGTCCGCGGCCAATCGAAATGCCAAGGTACATTCCTGAAAATGAGCAGCCGCTTTACGATAACCTCCAACGTCGGATTGATTTGATTGACGAGGCTCAAAGCTTATTGAAAATTGATTTGAGACAAGCCAATGAAATGGCCAAAGACATTCAGGCCAGGTGGAAAAACGCAGGTCAGATTCCAGATAAGTACAAATCTGAAGTTTTCAATCAATTCAATGCCATTTCTGACAGGATTTTTGAATCCAGTTATCTGGCCAGAGTGGTGCACACAAAATATCCCCACTTCAGGACCATGGCTCCGGCTGAACAACTTGAAGCTAAAATTGAGGCCATGGATGATATTATTCTGAAAGAGGATATGACCGTCAAAATCACTCAGGCTGAATTCGAGTTTATGTCTCCCGAAGAGCGTCAGCTGGAAGAAAATCGTTCACGTTTTTCTCGTTTGAACACCTCCCTTCGTAAACTTAAAATGAAGCACAAGATTCTTCAGGAGTTGCGCAGAGAGTTGGATCGGTTAAAGAATGGGGGGAACAGCTCTTATGGCGGTTATCAGCAAAGAGAAAGAAGCCCATATCCACCAAGAACAAATTATGGAGGTGGCGGATATCAGGACCGCGGTGGTTACCAAAACCGCAACAGTGGTGGAGGATACCAGGACAGAAATAGCGGTGGGGGCTATCAGGATCGCAACAGCGGTGGTGGTGGATACCAGGACCGTAACAGCGGTGGTGGATACCAGGACCGCAACAGCGGTGGTGGATACCAGGATCGCAACAGTGGTGGTGGATACCAGGATCGCAACAGCGGTGGTGGATATCAGGATCGCAACAGCGGTGGTGGATACCAGGACCGCAACAGTGGCGGCGGGTACCAGGACCGCGATAGAAATGGTTATACAGATAGAGGAAGTTATAATCCCGATCGCCCTGCAGCCAATCGTGATGGCGGTTACGAACGTAGACCCTATGGAGACCGCCCTCCAGGTTCTGGTTATTCTTCAGACAGAAACCGTGCTTATGAACCACCTCCAAGGTTCACTTCAAAGCCGACTCCTGAGAAGAAACCCGGAGGAAACGAGTCTGAACCTTCAGGACAATAGTTTCACTTAAAAATTTCAGAAGGCATGGTTGTGACCATGCCTTTTTTTTTGGCCAATTTTGAACTGTGGATCCTGCCATTCAGATATTCAAACGGAAACTGACCAATCTGTCAGCAGCCAACCCGCTTTTGTGGATGGGCAGGTTGAAAGCTGACCTCGGTCTCGATTGGATCAGGTTGGATGAAGCAGGCGAAAAAAGATCCTGGAACCTGTTGTCCCAGATTCTGGGTGGAGCGAAAAAAATCTCTATTTGCCCTCGTCACAATCCGAGAAATGCAGATGAAAACCGACTCAGCCTTCATCTTGCCAGGCTTCAGAAGTCCAGAAAGCTGGTTTTACAGGAACGAGGCGTTGACGATTTGTATCTGGCATTTCCATTTGTCCTCGGTCAGTGGCCTGATGGATCCTGGGTCCGCACCCCATTTCTTTTTATTCCTGTTCAGATCCAGGATGGAAAGTCAGACTGGGAGCTCTTGCCTGAAATACGGCGGGCAATTCTAAATCCAGCTTTTTTGCTGGCTTACGCCCATCACTTCAAAAGGAGCCTGGATGAAAATTTGTTCGAAAAGGAGCTGGATCTGGAAACTGAAGATGCCACTTCATTTTTAACTGCATTTTATGCCCTCCTCAAGGATTCTAAACTGGATGTCCATTTTAATGCCGACCTTTTTTCAGGGCAGCTGGAGCCTTTCGGTGAAATCAGGAAGTCCGACCTCCCTTCTGGCTTTCAACCGGGTCAGTTGAAGTTGCAGCCACATGCTGCATTGGGTTTGTTTTCATTGAGCGATTCTCTGCTACTTCCTGATTATGAGTATCTTGAACAAAATGGTCTAGGACTTGAGGATTTGATGAAAGACAGATCCATTTATCCTGAGGTTTCTTCAGGTCGTCCCAATCAAATGGTGCTGCCTTTGGAAGTCGATGGTAGTCAGGAACATTGCCTTGAAGCCATTCATTCCGGATTAAGTCTTGTTGTTCAGGGACCACCTGGTACAGGGAAATCTCAGCTCATCGCCAATGCCACTGCCAATGCAATAAGCCAGGGGAAATCTGTCTTATTGGTTTGCCAGAAAAAAATTGCTTTGGAAGTGGTTTATCAAAGATTGAAAGAATTAGGGATTGGGGAGCACCTGGGTTTTTGGTCTGATTTTAAAAAGGATGTAACAAGCCTGTACCAGCAGATAGCAAGGCAGGTGGAGTTGTTGGAAGAAACGGAAAACCGGAATCAAAGCCTCGATACGGTGGTTTTGGAGCGGGATTTTAAAAGAAATCACCAGGAAACCGAAGTGGTTTTAAATCGGCTTCAGGATTGGAAAACGGCATTGTTTGATCATCAGATTGCTGGTCGTTCGTGGCTGGACCTACTGGATGCACCGATACTGGGAAAAAAAGATCAGACCCCTGATTTGCCATTTTCAACACTGAAATGGGATCTCTGGGAGCCGCTCCTCAATTGGGTAGAAAGAGAATGGGACCGGGTTGAATTTGGAGCCACAGCTACCCCCACATTACAGAATCGTATTCCCTGGCTAAATGAAGGGCCTGATGGTGGATATGGTCAGTGGCTTTCCCAACTTGACTTGATGTCAAAGGCCATTCAAAATTCAAAAACGCATTTTCTTAATTCCGGTCTGGATATTTCCAAAATGGAAGTTCAGTCCTGGCTTAGTAATTATTCCAGGATCGAATTGCCTAAACTTCCCCATGAAGAAGTAATGGAAAGTATTAAGGCCTGGGGTTTCTCCAAAAGCCTTCAATCTGGTTTTCTGGAAAAATTGTCTGCTGAACTGGATCAGCTGTCATCCATTCAAATGGAAATTAAAAGCTGGATTGACCACGAAGTACCCACCCGGGCCAATCTTGAAAAATGGCAGATATGGTGGCAAAGCCATGGGAATGGGGCATACCAACTGGCCATTTCTTTTCAGGCGCAGACCCTTTTGAGCCCGGAGAAAAAGGTATTTCTTCGGCTCGTGCATGGTTTAAAAAAGCGCAGTCTGGGGCCTGTTCAAAGGTATTTATCTGTCGGACTGGCTTATTGGAATTTAAAACAAAATAGCCGCCTGGCTTTTTCAGAAGCAATTGATTTCAACTCAGAATGCCAGCTGGTGACGGTATGGCAAAAAGCAATTCCTGATTTGCAGGATTGGGTAAAACTGCGAAAAAGCATTTGTCTTGGGCTTCCCATCCCTGAGCCGGAAGGTTGGGATCAACTTACCAATCTTCTGGATTTACAAAGAACAGGAAATGAGCTGCTTTTTGAATTTGGCATAAAATGGGATCAGCATTATCAAACCAGGGAAGGATTTAATGGTTTCCTGTTAAATCCTGGTCATTGGATGGATGAATTGCATGGCTCAAGGGATATCATCAGGCTTGCAGACCAGGCTTTGGGCATGCTGAACAAAGCCCAGCAGGATTTCGTATTGCAACTGCTTCGTTTTTCGAAGCAAATTCAACCCCCAGACAGGAATCTCGTTGAGTTTTTAGGTAAATCCTGGAACCGATATTGGAAGGATACAATTCTTAAACAGTACCCTGCTCTGAATTATCAGGAAGATTGGTTTAAAAAAGATATATCAGGCCTTCAAGCGCTCTTGGAAGAGAGAAGAGCATTATCTAAAAGCATTTTGCGCCTTAGACTGGAGGAGGCAACACATAAAGATATTCTTCGCAACAGGCTTCAAAACAGAATTACTTACCGGGCTTTATATCAAGGGGTTACCCGAAAACGGAAACGTCTCCCTTTAAGGACCTTGTGGGAGAGTTTTGGAGAGGAAATTTTGAAACTGATTCCCTGTTGGTTTGCAACGCCGGAATCTGTTTCAGCCACCTGGCCTATGGAAGCCAGGTTCGACCTGGTTATTTTTGATGAAGCTTCACAGTGTTTTGGTGAAAAGGGTATTCCAGCTGCATTTCGGGCCAGGCAATTGCTGGTGTTGGGAGATGATCAGCAATTGCCTCCAAATCAGCTTTTTTCTACCCGCTGGGAAGAGTCCGCTGAAGAAGAACTACTCTATTCAGCTCAGGATTCTTTTTTGGGGTTGAGCAAGCAGTTTTTTCCGCAAAAGACCCTGACCTGCCATTACCGGAGTGTTTTTCCGGAGTTAATTGCGTTTTCCAATAAACACTTTTATCAGGATCGTCTCGAAGTCTTGCCTTCCCTGGAAAGCTTGTTTGCCAAAGAAAAGGTATTGGTTTGGGATTGGGTAGGAGGGATCTGGAAGAACCAGGAAAACCGGGAAGAGGCCCAAAAAATTGCGCAGATGGCTTGCGCCAGATTTAAAGAAGGCAGTGCAGAAACGCTTGGGGTCATCACTTTCAATCTAAGGCAAAAAGTATGTATTGAAGAGGAAGTGGACCTTTATGCAAGGGAGCTGGGTGTTTTGGTGCCCGACTATTTCTTTGTGAAGAACATTGAAAACGTTCAAGGCGATGAACGTGACCATATCTGGTTTTCGGTAGCCTACGGAAAAAATGATAAAGGTGCATTTCTACGTCAGTTTGGTTCTCTAAGTCAATCGGGTGGTGAGAACCGGTTAAACGTTGCAGTGAGTAGGGCCAGAAAGTCTATTCGGGTTTTCGCTTCGGTGATGCCTGGCGATTTGGGTGATTCGGAAAATTTGCCAGCTGGTTCTTTGCTGTTAAAGCACTATCTGGCCTATGTTTTTGAGCAAAGTCAGCATGTTAAAGAATTATCGGATGAGCATATCCGACTCGGATCCATCAGAAAATTGGTGGATACAATACACATATCCGGTTCCATGACTGGTCATCTGGAAATACATCATCCCAAACACGTTTTCAGTGCTTCATCACTGAAGGAATTGTTTGGTCTTCGTCCTTTGCACCTGATAAAATTAGGCTACAATGTCAGCTTTGAGTATCGGTGGTGATTTAAAAAAATGGGGATGTCAATTGGCAATGATGTTTCTTTTTCTACTTTTGCGGTCCTTCTCGGGGCGTAGCGCAGCCTGGTAGCGTACTAGCATGGGGTGCTAGGGGTCGTGGGTTCAAATCCCGCCGCCCCGACGAAATAAAAAAGGAGCCATTTGGCTCCTTTTTTTCTGAAAACATTTAAAGTTTACTTGGTCACAATTACCCTGGCACTCCAGGGACCTTTTTCATTGTTCCCAAAAAGAAAGTAATATCCGGTTTTGAGGGAAGATGCATCAGCAATCATTCCTGTACCATCGTAGCGGAATGTCAAATCAGCTTTTTGTCCCAGCATATTCAGAATTTCAATTTTCCCACCATTCACATTTACTTTAATAGTCTGTGAATATGCATCGTAGGATGCAGGAACTTTGGTGGCCTGACCAGGTTCACCAGGATTGCTTACTGCAGCAGTTCCAAGAAGATACCTGGCAACAAAACATGTCCGGTCACTTGGGTTGGTTGCATTGATAAAGCAATACCGAATTACAGATGCACCATCATTACCCGAAGGATCAATATAACCTTTGAAAGTAGTGTTAACTCCCTGGGCTTCTACCAGCAAAGTATCAGGTGATGTAATGGTTAGAGGTCCGTAACAATTTACACCCCAGCAAAAATAGTTGATGTGGTTGGGGGCAAGTTGGATTGCTTCTCTTGAAACTATGGTTCGAATTGGTTGCCCGGTAAGGTTCTTGACTTTGGCTTTCGAGTATACTTCGAATGAAACTTCGGGATCCGCAACCAGGGTATCATATTCCGAGATTTCGAAGGACTGGGCTTTTAAACCCGCTGAAAATGTGCCAATAAGTAAGAACAGGAGTATTAATTTTTTCATAGGCCTTTTTATCCTACGCAATAGTAACACGGAAAATCAAAAAGACAAAAATTATTCGAGCATTTCCCGAACATGTTCAAGTGCGTGGTAAGCAGTAAGGTCAAATTTGCAGGGTACAACCGAAACATAACCTTCTGTAAGTGCCGCTTCATCTGTATCCGGACCATGGTCCAGATTGGTAAAACTACCTGTAAGCCAAAAATAATCTCTCCCTCTGGGGTCTTTTCGATTTTCAAATTCCTCCTGCCAGCGTGCTCTTGCCTGCCGACAGATTCTTATTCCCTTAATGTCTGCTTTAGGTAGCGCAGGGAAATTGACATTTAAAGCGGTATGATCTGGAAACGGGCCTTTTAACGATTGAAAAACAATTTTCCGCACGTAATCCCTGCAAGCCTCGAAATCTGCATTATGGTCGTAGTCGCAAAGGGAAAAGCCAATAGAGGGTATCCCTTCCATGGCACCTTCAATGGCTGCCGACATTGTACCTGAATATATTACACTTACCGAACTATTGCTCCCATGATTAATTCCGGACAGGATCAGGTTTGGTTTTCTGTCCCTGAGAATATAGTGTTTTGCCAACTTTACGCAATCCACCGGAGTACCACTGCATTCGTATGCCTCTACTCCTGGCAGAAGTTGTGATTTATCCAGCCGAATGTGCTCATGAATGGTAATGGCATGACCCATACCCGATTGGGGAAGGGTAGGGGCAACTACCACTACTTCTCCAATATCTTTCACAAAGTCGACCAATGCGTGGATGCCTTTTGAGAAAATCCCGTCATCATTGCTAATGAGGATCAGCGGAATTTGTGGACTCATGGTTGTTGTTTTAGTTTATTGTATTGCGTTACCAGTTTTACCAGATCTTCCTTTTCATTCAAAGAAATTTTCTCTGCTTTCATAAACTTCTTGATTTCATCCTTTTTGTCTCCCAGAAGACTGAGCAATTGTTTTTTCGATCCGGTAACTGCTTTAACCACCTTTTTGTCCGGGAAAAAAAGGAAAAAGTCGAATGCAATTCTGGTTCTGGTAGAATAATAGGTCCGGAGGGTAAACTGGTCGTACAAGGCAATATTTTCAGTAACCAGCATTTCCCTTGCTAAAAGGCAAATATTTTTTCCCGTATACAGCATCTCAAACAGCTTGTGCGGTTTAAAGTCAGAATATGGATGGTAGGGGAAAGAGTAAAAGTACCTTTCATTTTCTCCATCATTTTCCCTGAGAAAAACCATTTGAATCTGATTGGCACCAAAAGCTTTCACAGTATTTTCTTCGTTTATCTGGGCCAGGTCGTTTTGGAAATTAATGATGACCGGGCCATAAATAGTATCCTCGTTGACAGTGACCAAAAATCCTGGATTCCAGTTTTCTATGTCCAACGTGTTTTTTTGGGCAACCAAAATCTCCGGAAGCAGAAAAATAAAAAGCAGAGGGTAGAAAAAAAACTTCAAGGGAATGGCTGTCAGAAAGGACATAAAACTTCCTGAGACGCAAAGAAAGGACATTTCCCATGAAAGGCTGGGGTTTGCTTAGGGACATAATCTATTAAGAAAATGTTTTTTTTCTTACGTGTTACTCCTTTTTCCAATTTCAAGATTCTCTTTTGCAGGCATTTGTATCACTTTTGGGCCGTAGAGAACCGCATGAAAACACATATCCTAAGTTTATTATTTTGTCTCCTTTTGATTTTTCCACTGTTGGGTCAGGAGATTAAAACCAAAGTAGTCGAATCTGGTTTCGACGTAAAACCCGATGCCCAGAAAGAGGTAGAATTAGATGAAGCCCGAACTTTTGTTTTTTTAGGAGCTGGTTTTGGAAGGCGTCAGGGAAATGTACTTAACGGGTATGAACTAAAAGCTCCCGCACCTGTCAACCAGGTGTACAAGACCACTTCATATGCAGAGCCTTTCAGAAATGGCATTAATATCGAATTGGGATTCCGTCATTTTTTAGAATCAAATTTTGGTTTTGGGATACGCGGAAACTTTTGGCAAAACCGAACTGACTATGAGGAGATATCCAATGAGCCAAAGCCAGCAAATGATCCGGCAGATTCCCGTTCCAGTATTTACTACGGTACATTGGAAGCACTCTACCGAAAGTACCTTGGTTCGTCCAAAACTTCTTTCGTTTATGGATCACTTGGCCTTGGTTGGGCGGTACATGACAATGAGCAAAACTACAGGTATGGCAGAAAAAATGCTTCAACAGAAGGGTATTTCATGGTAAGGCCTGCAGTAGGAATTAATTTACCTATTTGGGAAAGATTACACGGCCATTTCGAAGCTGGTTATAATTTTTCCCAGGGAAGCAACAAATTCGGAGATGTTTCGCTTTCCCAGTGGCAGATTTCGATCGGAACGCATTTCAGAATCAACCCCTTTTAATTCCATATTGGAAACATGACAAATTAAAAGTCATGTTAAAAGGTGTAGAAATCACCTCATGAAGGGAAGATTTTTTGCTAAAAATTCAATTTCGGCGTCTATTCCAACAGCACGTTTGTTCAGATTACCGGGCAGCTTGTAGTCAGGGATCAATCCCCTGAAAGGCACCTTTCCCATTTCATGGTCAATGAAATAAAGCGGAAGTGTTAACCGCATCCGGGTATTCGGTAAAGTAAGTGTCGGCATAACCATGGCATAACTTCCCCGGGCACCTCCACCGGTTTCCTCTCCCAACAGCTTTACATGCAGTTTTTTCCTTAATTGGGCAGCCACCAAAGTTGCGGCACTGAAAGTCCCGCCATCCATCAAAACCACAATTTTACCGGTAAATCGAAATTTTTTGGCTGGTTCAAAATAGAATCTGTTTACGAGCCATTCTCCTTGTTTCTGACAGGTAGGATTCATCCCCCGCCTTTTGGAGGGAAGCCATGAAAATAACTTAATGGTTGCCCGCATAGCAAAACTCATATTGCTTCGACCATCCAGCCTGATTCGGTTGTCCCTTCTCCTGAAGCACATAGAAAAAGTGTCGGGCAACAGATAGCTGAGCAACTGATTGGCATTAAATAAATTACCTCCTGAATTCCCTCTGAGGTCAAGAATCAAATACCGGATTTTTTGTTTCTCAAGAATTTCGAATGCTCGTTTATACCAATTGGACGAACCCCCAAACCCAAATATTTTGAGACTTGCAATGTCTTTGTTTGACCTTAATACAGAAAGTTCCCTATAATTATCGCTTAGCAATTTTCTCGTGCTGAGGTTATTAACCATCGGTCCTTTGCTTTTTCCCTGAGATCGAAGGCTGAAAGCATGGGTGCTGAATCGCCCCGAGGTATCTACAATTCCTGATTCATAAGCATAACTTGGCCCTTTCAGAAAAAGATAATAGGTAGGGAAATTAAGCGATAAATGAAATTGCCGGAACGTGTGATGGTATCCGTCACCGGGAAGGAAACCCATGATTTCGTTGGCTATTTGTGTGGTCGGCTCCTGGTTGATCGTCACCAATCTGTCCCCGGCAGCGATACTGGTATCGTTTGATCCGTTGTATCGAACAAACATACCTGCCTCGTTTTGGTAAACCTGTAAAGGAAACACAGGCTTAGGCCGGGCGTGCTGATAGTATCTGTAAAATGCCCTGGAAGGAATTGCGGTTGTATGTCCGCACCTCAGGGAGATCAAGGTTTTCCGGATAAGACGAAGAAACTGTAATTCCTGAAGGGGTTTCTCTGCAGCATAAAGTGCTTCTTCAAATGCGGTATTCACTGAGTCGTATCTGTTAGAATCTGCACAGGCCGGATGGTACTGAAGCACTTTCCTATGCAACCAGGAGATATCCTGTTGCATTTCAGACGGATTAAAATAATTGTCCGGGTGTTGGGCGAAACTCCTAAAGGAAACCCATATAAACAGGGTTACCGCAAATATGCAGCAGGTTGGAAATCTAATTCTACAGTCGAACCAGGGCATTTGGGGGTAAAATCCTGGATATCAAATGCTGATTTTTGGAAACCAGTCCTTTTCCAAATGCAGGAAAGAATAAGAAATGAGGACTACCCCAGAGAAAATTAATTTTCTTTTTTCCATTGGACCGGGTTTTGAAGGTTTTCTTCTTTTAAGATTTTCAACTGCCTTAAGGCTGATGCTACTGAGTCGGCAGGCAATCTGCATACCTTATTTTGACAAACAAAAACCTGTGTTGAATCCCCTTCCGTGTTCCGATTCTCAAGCAATGGCAATCTGCTCGTTGTCTGCGTTCCGCAAACGACTTTGTTGGGGTAAAATACTTTGTCTATTTCTTTTCGGAAACGGGAGGCATTTTTCCCGCTGATGGCAATCTCAATGGTTGGAAACCTATGCATCAACCAAACCTGAAGCCAGTTGCTCATATATCTGATGTCGGTGAAAATGAGATTCTCCACAGCTTCCAACATTTTTTCGGCAGTTTTCTGATACCTGTCTTCCGAATATAAAGCGCCAAGTCTGTGAAATGCCATCGCGAGCGTTGAATTGGAGGCCGGGATAACATTGTCTGTGATTTCCTTTTTACGGGCAATCAGTTCATGACTTGTATCACTGGTGAAGAAAAAGAGATTTTCAACCGGATCGAAAAAATGCAGAAGGACGTATTCGGCCAGTTTTCGGGCTTCCTCAAGCCATTCTTCATGAAACGTAGCTTCATACAAAGCAATGAAGGCTTCCATTGTAAAAGCATAATCTTCAAGGAATCCGTCGGTTGAGCCAACTCCATTTTTCCATGTGTGCCAAAGGCCACCATCCGGTTTTGCCATTTTTTCTTTCAGAAAAGTGGCGTTGTCATAGGCAAGTTTTAATAGTTCGGGTTGGTCGAAAACCCTGTAAGCATCCACAAAACCTTTGCACATAAGTGCATTCCAGGAGGTTAGTATTTTGTCGTCAAGACCTGGACGGATGCGGTCTTTTCGTGCATCCAGAAGCTTTCTTTTGCATTCCACCACATACTTGTGCATGGCCGGGTGGCTGGTGTTTTTGCTTAGGTCGGCAAAATCTTCTTCCGACATAGTTCTCCAAAGCACATTGGTTCCGTGCTCGAAATTGCCTTCTTCCTTTACCTGAAAAAGTCTGCAGAAGTCTTCGCCTTCAGGGCCCAGAACCAAAAGAATATCCTCCTTTGTCCAGGTGTAAAACTTTCCTTCAACCCCTTCACTGTCAGCATCAAGGGCTGAATAAAAGCCCCCTTCCGGAGAAGTAAGTTCGTTTTTTACAAAATTGGCGATGGAGAAGGCAACATCTCTGAACAAAATATCGAGTGTTGCGCTGTAAGCGTGCGCATAAAGGGAAAGAAGCTGACCATTATCGTACAACATCTTTTCAAAATGAGGCACTTTCCACTCTGAGTCAACAGAATACCTCGAGAATCCTCCCCCCAACTGGTCATGAATTCCACCAAAGGCCATTTTTTCAAGGGATAACGTAACCATTTGCAAAGCCTGAGGGTCATCAAATACATGATGGTAAAAAAGGAGAAAATCATAGACCGTTGGCATTGGGAATTTTGGTGCATGTCCAAAACCGCCCCAGTCTGAATCGAATTCTACCTGAAGTTTTGCAAAATTGGATTGAAGTGTTTCCAGATCTTTTGGCTTTTGACTTTGATTCTGATGCCGCTCAATCTCACTGATTTGCAGCCCTTTCTTCAGGTTTTCACCAATTCCTCTTAATTCATCTGGCTTTTTTTGATGTGCAAGGGCTAATTCTTCCAAAACTGTTTTCCATTGCACCGGCGGAAAATATGTGCCCCCATAAAAGGGAAGCTGATCTGGAGTCAGGAAGACATTCAATGGCCAGCCTCCACGAATGCCCATCAGGTGGATGGCATCCATGTATAAATGGTCTACATCAGGACGTTCTTCCCTGTCAACCTTAATACTGACAAAATGGGCGTTCATGATTTTGGCTATTTCTTCATTCTCAAAACATTGATGCTCCATGACATGGCACCAATGACAAGCAGAGTAGCCTATTGACAATAAAATAAGCTTGTTCTCTGATTTCGCTTTTTCAAGGGCCTCAGTTCCCCATGGAAACCAGTCTACCGGATTCTGGGCATGCTGAAGGAGGTAAGGTGAAGTGCTATGTTGAAGCCTGTTGGGCATATTAGGGTAGTTTATCCGGCAAATCTAAACGAAAAAGACTCAGTCCACAGGATTTGGCTTAAGCCCGTTTCCAACCACAACAAATGGACCTTAGCTATGGTTTATTTGAATAAGGAATTAATTCAAAATGAGGGGACAGAAAAGAGAAGACCTTAATTCCTATGCTTGAATAGCGGAATCTAAAAAATAAAAAAAGCCCGCCAGATTATCCTGACAGGCTTTTTTCGGAGAAATGATCAGCTTATTTTATCATTAGCTTTCCGCGATAGGACGATCCTTTTCCAGAATGGACTTCTATAAAGTAAGCACCAGGAGCAAGTCCTTCGGTTGAAATCCTGGCTTCAGGAAGGCCAAGGCCCTGGCGGATCTCGCGAATGGATTTGCCTTCAGGATTGAGAATTTCAACACTTTGAATGGCCAGACCAGCTTTAGACCGGATGTTGACCTGGTTTTGAGCAGGGTTGGGAAAAACATCCATCGGGTCTGCCAAAACTGAACGTGACTTTTTAACACTTACGGTAGTTCCGGTAGCAGCTGCATCTGAATCCTGGCAATCGAGGGTGGCAATTCTATACTCATAAACCTGATTTGGCGCACCTTTGAAATCATACCAAACGGGTGGATTAAGCTCATCAACAAGTACATTGGACGGGAAACTCAAAGAAAGGGGAGTAGGATAGCCAAAGGAGCGACGGAGACTATCCATGGTTACGCCAGAACTTGTTTGTTGGCGTGGCCGATAAGCTACAATGGTCCATGTGGTGTCTCCCAGTTTTCGTTTTTCAATGCGGAAACCAATTTCATTGGTTGAATTATCTGTATATGAAATTTTAACTCCGTCGTGAACGGCATCCCAGGTGACCAATAAGTCAAGGACAGTATCCTGCAGCGACATGGGGTTTCCACACTCCATCATATAATCCTGAATAGCCGATCCGGTTGGGGAAGCAGGATTTGTTGGCGGAATGTTGGTCTGTCCGGGAAAGGCACAATCTTCAATCCAGTTGGCCTCCTGCTTGACAATTCCAATACTGCCGGGCTGGTCGTTCCATGCATGCAATACCCCAACAGCATGTACATCATAAGGAGCCAGGTAGCCATTTAGAAGGGAATTGTTGGTAATGGCCACCCCATAGGTTTCAATTCCGTTGTGGCGCTGATAAAGGATTCCTTCGCCA
>JBIPNA010000336.1:0-4022 GCA_044375665.1 Catalimonadaceae bacterium | reverse complement strand
TGGAAACCCCTACAATCCTGAAGTTTACTGGCAGTTTGTTCATGCCATAAAAGGTATGAAGACGGCTTGCGAAGCTTTTCAAACGCCTGTCACCGGTGGAAACGTTAGTTTTTACAATCAGTCTGGTTTTGATGGTCCCGTTTTTCCAACGCCTACCATCGGAATGCTTGGTTTGATGGAAGGGTTACATAAGAAAACAACGCTTCCATTGAAAAAGGCGGGCCATTTACTGGCTTTGCTGGGCCCGGTTACCAATGATATTGCCTGTTCCGAATACCTTTATTCCTGGCACAAAATCCGGAGTTCTCCGGCACCGTATTTTGATTTGAGTAAGGAATTGGCCACCCAGAAACTGGTAAAAAAGCTCATTAAGCAAGGTCTGCTTGCTTCCTGCCACGACCTGAGCGATGGAGGCCTCTGGCTTGCTCTTGCTGAATCTGCTATTCATAGTTCCGGCCTTGGTTTTGAGGTAGCTTCTGTTGACGATTGCAGAAAAGATGCATTCTGGTTTGGGGAAGGTCAGAGCAGGGTTCTGGTTTCTTACCATCCTGACGTTCATGACCGTATTGCTGAACTTGCCTGGGAAAAAGGTGTAGATATCCTGCCTCTTGGATCTGTAACTTCCAATCCACAACTCATTTTGGATGGAGCTTCCTGGTTGAATTTGGAGGAAGCCAGGCACCTCTACAACGACAGTCTTGAAGCGAGTTTGAACCCGGTTCCTAAAACCTGAAACCAGACCTAACCCTGTGAGTTTCTATTATTATGTTCCTCACATAATTAATATGAAGTCCTTCAGTTAATCATTTCTCAATCCTTTGTTTCTCTACGAAATAATTCCGGCGACTTTAAAGTTTGCTTTTCCTGCAGGAACGAGCCGTGGCATTTTGACTGAGAAACCAACCTGGTTCCTTAAACTCTGGGATGACGCTTCCCCTGACTGTATTGGCTGGGGAGAAGCAGGATTACTTCAGGGCCTGAGCCCGGAAAACCAGGAAACTTTCTTTGATGATTTGACTCAGTTTCTTGAAACTGTTTTGCCTCACCTCGACACCAAACCGAGGGCCTGGGAAAATCTAAGTTCCCGATGGATGGAATCAACCAATGCCCCCTGGCTCCCGTCAGCCTTTTTTGCTTTGGAAACAGCCTGGCTGGATTGGGTAAATGGTGGAAAAAGACTGATTTGTGCGCCCGAATTTCATGCAGGATTGTGGAGTGTTCCCCTAAACGGATTGGTTTGGATGAACCCTCGGGCAACCATGGAACAACAGGCAAGACAAAAAGTAGGGGAGGGATTTGAAACCTTGAAGCTCAAAGTAGGTGCATTAGATTGGCATCAGGAATTGGATATGCTGGCGGCATTGCGATCTGAGTTTCCAGCCAAAACATTAAGCCTTCGGTTGGATGCAAATGGAGCCTGGACTCCTACCGAAGCCCAGGCAAAACTCGGGCAACTGGCAGAGTTTGATGTAGAATTTATTGAACAGCCGATTTCCCCGGGTCAGGAAAGAGCTTTGGCTGAGCTTTGTCAGGTTTCTCCTATTCCCATTGCTTTAGATGAAGAATTGATAGGCAAGCCTTTAGATCATCAGAAATTTAGCCTGTTGGAGGTGGTTCAGCCCCAGGCCATCGTCCTGAAGCCTACTTTGCTGGGAGGGCTTGGGCAAACCCACCAGTGGGTAAAAATGGCAGAAGATCAGGGTATTTTATGGTGGATTACCTCTATGTTGGAGAGTAATTTAGGTTTGAATTCCATAGCCCAGCTGGCTGCCCAATACCGTCCTGTTTTGCCCCAGGGATTGGGAACAGGAAAAATCTATACCAACAATATTCCCTCTCCTTTACAAGTAATTCAGGGCGAAATGCACTACCTGAACAAAGGTGCCTGGGATTTTAGTTCGATTAATTTTTCCCGCTAAGGATGTTCTTGTACCTGGCAGGGTCATTGAGCAATTGGATGGCCTCCCGGATTTCAGGGTCATCGTCAAACGAGGCTTCCTTTACCCCCTTTTCAAAATAGTAGCGTGAAATGATTTCATGCTCGAGAACCTCCCTGATTTCACTTTTAAACTTTTGAAGATCATTGTCTTTGTTGTGAAGCATCCTGCTTTTCAATGCCTCAAGCTGTTCCTTGATTTCATCATAATATTTTTCTTTCTGGGCAACCGAAGCCACTTCTTTTATGGAAGCTTCTACCTTGGTGGTGTAATCATATTCCTTGTTTTTCAGCCAGTTGACAAATTCAGCATATTCGCCATCGCTGAGTTGAAATTCGAAAGCAGGTTTTATTCCGGAAGGATGGGCGAGATAATAAACTGAAGCATAATCAAAAATCAGGTCTTTGGAAATAAGGCTGGAAAGGATTGGAGGATAAGCCTCTCTTTTCACCTCAACATCCGGACTTACGCCGCCACCATCATAAACCACTCTGCCATTGGCCGTTTTAAATGCAGTTCTTAAAGAATCAGCAACTTTTCGGGCATTGCCATCCGTTCCGCGATTGGAATAGTCTATGGACTGAATGCAGCGCCCACTTGGGATATAGTATTTTGCGGTTGTTACCTTAAGTTGGCTGTTATATGTGAGGGGCCGGGTGGTTTGTACCAATCCCTTTCCATACGATTTCTGGCCAATTAAAACCCCACGGTCATAATCCTGAATAACACCAGAGACAATTTCTGATGCCGATGCAGATTTGCTGCTGATTAAAACCACAAGGGGAATCTCAGTATCGAAGGCAGGATTCAATGCTTTGTATTCCTTCACCCATTCTGCCACTTTACCTTTTGTATTCACCACAAGTTTTTCCTGAGGAATGAAAAGGTTTGAAATGTTCACAGCCTCATTCAAAAGTCCACCTGGATTGTCCCGAAGGTCAAGAATCAATTTGGTGGCTCCTTTTGCCTTTACTTCTTCGATTCCTTTCCGGACTTCCCTCGAGGCATCTGAAGTAAACTCGCTTAATTGAACATATCCTATTCCGTCTGCAACCATGCCAGAGTATGGCACGTTGTCAATTTTGATTCTTTCCCTTTGAAATTCAATGGTTTCTGGTTCGGTTTTACCTAGTTTCAGAACTCTGAGTTTCACTTTTGTTCCGGCTTGCCCTTTCAAAAGTTTGCTTACGTCGTTGGAATTTTTCTTGCGGACATCGAACCCATCGATTTCCTGTATTTCATCGCCTATTTTCAATCCGGCTTTATCTGCCGGGAAACCATTGTAAGGCATCAAAACTATGTTTCTGTCTTTCCTTCTGCCGATTACAGCGCCTATGCCTCCGTACATTCCGGTGGTCATGGTCCTGTAGTTCTCAATTTCATCTTCAGGAATATAGTTGGTGTAGGGATCGAGGGTGTTGAGCATCGCGTCAATCCCTGTTTTGACCATCCTGTTTGGATTAACTTCATCCACATAATAGGCATTTACCTCCTTGATCAGGGTAGCGAAAATGTCCAGATTCTTGGCAATTTCGAAGTATTTTTCATGTGGCGCCTGGGCGGCAAAACTGCCCAGAATCAAAACAAGGCAGAAAGCCAGGCCTTTATTCAAACTCAATCTTTTCATAATTCTCAACTGGGATCTGGTTGGATAGTTTCTGGAGAAAAGGATACAAAAAAAGGAAGACCTTGAAAAAACCTGGAAATGGTAAAAGGGTTTTTTCCGGTGTAAAGAAAATCAATCCGGATAATTTCAGGACGGATTTGGGACAGAAGGCGGTAAAGATGTTTTGGAATTCCCTTCCAGGTTGTTGTTGCAAAGACGTAACCGGATTTCTTCCAGACTTTTTCTGACTTTTTTTTCAACCAGTTCCCAGGATTCTGCAATTCTGGCTGTGTATAATATGCCAAGTTTTAGGTTGATGCCCCGATCGTCAGTCGAAAAAGGGTATTCCTTTAGAATCTGGCTTTTGTTAATCCGGTATGCTTCCCTGATTTGCCTTTTTATACGGTTCCTGTCGTGGGCATGTTTGAAATTCCTTTTCGGGACAGAAATCAATACCGACATCTGGATTCCAGGCGTGG
>JBIPNA010000335.1:0-4034 GCA_044375665.1 Catalimonadaceae bacterium | reverse complement strand
GGACCGTTCCAGTGGTCGGGACGAATAAATTCTGTTGTAAAGCCTGGCATCCAAGAACCTGAACTGTCTTTCGACCAAAAGAATTTTCGCTCAGGATACCAAAGATTCAGGACTTTAAACGATCTCGCTTCAAGCTCTTTTGCCTCCCTGAGCTTTCCAAGTCGTTTTGCCATCCTGCTCAAAATGAAATCATTGTAAGCATATTCCAAAGACCTGGATGTGCCATTTTTCTCCCGGGCATCGCAGAAGCCCTGGCTCCGGTATTGATCAGACCTTCCATACCATTCCGGATGTGGGCTTGCCTTTGTGGCATTGGCATAACAGACAGAAAATGCTTTGGCAGCTTCCGATGGCAACAAAATGCCTTTGGCCTGTGCTTCCGACAGTACGATTTCTGCGTTGCATCCTCCCTGGGCCATGGCAAAATCTCCGGCAATCCAGGCATCAGGCAGCCAGCCGGTTTTTTCCCCAATCCGGATCAAGCTTCCTGCCATCCGTTTTTGCTCTCCCGGATACAGCAGATTGTGTAAAGGCATCAGGCAGCGAAATACATCCCACAAACAATAATGATCCCAGAAATGGGCCTCTCCATAGGCATCTCCAGGATGGAGGCCGGATACATCGGCAGGCATGATCAGGGTATGGTACAAAGCCGAATAGAGTAATTGCTTCTGTTCTGAATTTCCCTCGGGCAGCGACAACACAGAGAGCCTGTCTTCCCAGGCTTGGCGGCAACGGTCGAGATCATCTTCAAAGCGGGTAGCCAGGCTCTTTTGCAATGCGGGTTTGGATGATTCCAGATCCTTGTAAGAAAGCGCAATACTGGTTTCCACCCATTCACCAATGGCAACAGTTCCCGAAAAAGCAAAACCAGTGGTGTCGATGCGACTCCACTTTTTCACCGGCTTTTTTCCTTTGGGAACAGATGCGGGAATCGGGTCCCAGGTGGTATCGGTTTTGAAACTGAGGCGGGCAGATTTCAGGTTTGTCTGGCCCGAAAAGAAAACGGTGTAGGGGTTGTCGCCTCCCCAGCCTCCCTTAAACGAAGATTGTCCGGAAAAACTACCGTCCTGACCCACAGAAACCCGGCATCCCTGAAACATTGTGGCCGGGGTTCTTCCATTGCAATGTGCAAGATCCATAAGGATGGAAAACTCAGCATTCGTTTGCCCTGATTCTGAAATCACCTGAAACCTTGTTCTGCCCACATTCTGAAAGGCAGTTAGTTCTGTTTTTATCTTTCCTCCAGAACCAAGAAGTGTTACCTGATACAATCCCGGCGATGCCTTTTCTTCTTCCTTTCCCTGGGCAGCCCTTTGTGCCCAAATAGGCTTTCCCAATTGAGGGGTAAGCATCAGATTTCCGTAGCGACCTCCACCCCCTGTTCCACTGAGGTGGTTATGGCTAAATCCCAATATGGGTTTGTCGGATTTATAGCCGGAAGTCGGAGCAGGAAAGGGGACATCGGGGCCAAGCCGGACCAACCCAAAAGGAGAACATGCGCCTACAAAGACATTGCCGCCATCAGCTCCCCAAAATGGATCTGCAAATGCACAGGAAGGGAATTTTGTATCCTGGGCCACAAGGAATTGAAAGGGGAAAGTCAGGCCAAAGAGTAGAACTTTTATTTTCATCGGAATTGGAAGCGATGCAAATAAAGCAAACCGAAAGTCCGGCCGTGCATTTGAAAAAAAATGGACACTTTTTTGACTGGAGTTAATGTAAATTGGATAGCTGCCTTCCCGATTCAACCAAAAAAAAAGGGACCCTAAGGTCCCTGATTGAAATGGTCAATAGTGAAAAAACTGAATCCTGAATTATGACAATGGAGAAGGTTTACTTGACCGGTACATTGAAATTGACTTTCAACCAGTTGATCAGATTGATCCGGTCAATTGAACCGTGAAACTGCCGGATATATGCCTCAACCTCACCTTGAATCTGAACCGGAGAAAACTTGTTGGCTGTCAATTTTTCGACCAGAATCCGAACCTCAGATTTCATATGTTCCTGATTGGGAAATATCACATTAAATGGTCCGATTTTGGTAACCTCGCCCCTGTTGAGGTACATAATGTTGATGTCTTTGACATCCTTCTGCTCGATAGGTTTCTTATCGACTTTGAAAATTGTTGCTTGTTTCAGAATGAGGGTATCTTTCTTAAAATCCAGCTTCTTATCTACTTCTTCCGGGCCATTGGGACCGTTCCAGAGAAAATGGAAATAGAAAAACTGTGCTCCGTTCTGAGGAAAGGTTTTCTGGTTAATCCTGATTTTGGCAACTGAATCGAGGAAGATAAAAGAGCCTTCAGAAAAATATTCTTTTAAATCATCCATGGTGCTCAGGGTAAGGTTTTTCCACTCAATCCTGGTTTTGCCAATCATTTTGGCATCATCATATTTTAGCTTTGCACCTTTCTTTTCTTCCTTATTCTTCAGGATAAATCGCTTTCCATCGGACCTTACCAGACCCACCATATCCTCTGCATTGCGAAATGTTAGTTCGTCATCGGTAGAAATGATGTCTCCTGTCTGGAACTCCCGCCCCATGTTTTTACTGACCACAGATCCTTTCATGGTCAAAACGTGGTAAGAGTGCTTTTGCGAATATCCCTTGAAAACCAGAAGATTAAGAAAAATAAGGATGGGTAAAAATTTCATTACGACAGGAGATTTGAAAATATTGTGGCCGGTTTTGTTGAAGGAAAAATGAAGGTGTGAAACAAGTTCTAATGGCTTGAATTATCAAGTTAAAAAACTGTAATAAAGCTTACATTCTCAAAAACAGACTTTCTTAAAACGAAATCCGGTGTTTATCACCTGGTGGATCTAAAATAAAAATCGCTGAAAGCAGAACCGAAACGAATCCAAATTCCAAGGGGAAGGAGGCTCCGGTCTGTCTCATCCGATTAAAAAAGATATCCTGTGGAAGAAGTCAGATTTCTGAAACAGCCTTTTCCGGTTTCGCACCAAAAGCTGCAAAAAAGAAAACAACAACAAAACAAATTAAGGGAATAAGATAAGCCTGCTGAATACTGCTTTTGTCTGAGTAAAATCCCATGACCAAAGGCAAAAGTGCGCCTCCTACAATAGACATAACCAATAAGGAACTACCCAGCTTGGTTTCTGATCCGAGGGATTGAAGGCTTAAAGAGAAAATGGTTGGGAACATGATGCTCATGAAAAACTCTGTACCCACAAGGGAATATACAGAAACAGGTCCACCCCACATAACAACCAGGCCCATGAGTAAAATGCAGGCGAAGGCATACAATCCCAAAAGCCTTGCGGGAGGAAGGAACCGCATGAGGAAGCTACCGATAAATCGTCCGGCCATAAATGCGAACAAAGCAATGGCCAGATATTCTGCAGCCGATTTTTCGTCCATGCCAACTGTTTTACCCAGATACCGGATAAAAAAACTACTGACACAAACCTGGGCGCCTACATAGAAAAACTGGGCTGTCAGCCCCCAGCTGAAGTGCCTGTGCCGGAAAATCTGACGAAGACCCGAAGAGAAATCCAACCCATGGCTGTTTTCTTCTCCTACTTCCGGAAGACGACTCTTGTACAGTAAAAATGCAATGCCCAGAACTACCAGTCCAATAATAAGGTACGGGATTTTGACAGAAGCTGCTTCTCCATCCAGGAAGGTACTCAGGGCCTCGGGGGACATGCCCGCAATTTCTGCTTCAGACCGGGATTCGCCTGTCAGAATAAAACGTCCACCTGCCCAGGCAGCGAGGCTTGCAGCCAACCCATTGAATGACTGCGCAATATTCAATCTTTGGGCAGCCTGAGCAGGATCGCCCAGAACGGTGATATAAGGATTGGCTGCGGTTTCCAAAAAAGTTAGACCACTGGCAATTACAAAAAGGGCCGTGAGGAAAAACCCAAAAACCCGGACATTGGCAGCAGGGATAAAAAGAAAAGCACCCAGAGCAAATAAAAATAAGCCCATCAGGATACCCACTTTAAATCCATATTTCTTCATCACCATGCCCGCTGGAATGGCCATCAGAAAATAGGCCACG
>JBIPNA010000334.1:0-4037 GCA_044375665.1 Catalimonadaceae bacterium | reverse complement strand
AGTAATGCGCTATTACCACGCCGTGGAAGGAAAAGAGCATGTAGGACAAATCTTTTTTCCAGGAATGGTGGTTTCAGATTATGTCAGCTATGTGCAAGGCACTTCATCCCGGATTTTTATTGACGCTGTACAGGAAAGTGAAATAGCAATTCTGAAAAAGCAGGAAGCTGAAGAATTCAAAAGGACCGTTCCCGGATACCTGGAGATGGTGATTAAATACCTCGATATCATTTACATCAGCAATTTTGAACGCTACTCTTCCTTACTGCTTGATTCAGCGGAAGTAAGGTATCTTAAACTATTGAAAAACAGGCCTGAAGTGGTTCGTCAGGTACCCAATTACATGATTGCTTCATTTCTTGGAATGACGCCCGAGGCACTTAGCCGGATCAGAAATAAAATAGCCCATTCCGGCGCTTAGTAAAAATTCAACTTTCGAACTTTACAGCATTCAGACAAGTGCCCATTTACAGTCTTACCGATTTAAACCTCCACATAAAAGAAACCCTGGAAGAAACCTATCCCGAAGCACTTTGGATAAAGGCTGAGATTGCGTCTTTTCAGGTAAATTCCTTTTCAGGCCATTGCTACCTTGAACTCAGTGACGATCAGGGGAAATCGGCAAAAGCCAGAGCCATGATCTGGAAGAAGAATTTCGATCTGCTGCACCAGAAATTCAAGGTGCAGACGGGTCAGGTTCTTGGGAAAGGGCTTCAGGTCCTGGTCCTGGCTAAAGTAGAATTCAGTATTCAATATGGGCTAAGCCTGGTCATCTGGGACCTTGATGCTTCCTTTACACTGGGGCAAATGGCCATCCAAAGACAGGAAGTCATCCGGCTTTTAGAACGTGAAAACCGGATGGGGAAGAACAAGACACTGAATATCCCGATGCTTTGCCAACGGATTGCAGTGGTATCATCTCCAACTGCAGCGGGCTGGGAAGATTTCAGAAAACATCTGGAAATCAATTCTTTGGGATATGCCTTCAGGTTGGAATTGTTTTCGGCCCAGATGCAGGGGAAAGAAGCTATTCCATCCATTCAAGTGGCATTTCAGGAGATTGAAAAAAGGAGGAGTGATTTCGATCTGGTGGTTATGATTCGTGGTGGAGGGAGTCAGCATGACCTGCAGGTTTTTGATGCATATGAAACAGCCTTGTGCATTTCCGAAAGTCCGCTACCGGTGTGGACGGGCATTGGTCATGAACGGGATGAAACGGTTTGTGATCTTGTGGCGCACACTGCATTCAAGACACCGACGGCAGTGGCAAACCAGTTGCTGGACAGATTTGCAGAAATCGAAGCCCAGATTATGGAAATCATTTATGACCTCCAGCAAAATGCTTTGTGGAAAACCATTCAGGTGGAGCAGGAAATTTCAGGCCTTCTGGGCAAAATCAAGCACTCAGGCTTACAAAGGTTAAATAAACGTGAAGCAGATCTGGAACATCTACGGAATCAGATTTTGCGAAAAATGGAAAAAAATCTGTTTGGCAAGGAAGGGCAGTTGTCCAGGATTGAAACGGAACTTTCTGTGACAAATCCGCTGCAAATGCTTCGCAAGGGCTATGCCAGGCTCTGGCAAGACGGAGTTTGGAAGAAATCCAAAGCTTCAATTGGACCAACAGGCTCCCTGGTGCTACAATTGCATGACGGAAACTTAAGGCTACCATCACCAGAGAAGATATGACCTACCAGCAAGCCATAGATGAACTCAAATTAATTTCCCATCGGATGGAAAGCGAAGAAATGGATCTGGACCAGATGGAAGCACTTTTGGCCAGAGCAAGAGAACTTTCTGATTTTTGCCGGAATGCATTGAGGCGGGTTCACGACCAGATTGATGCTTTTCAAAACAACACCCCGGAAAACCCTTCTGAATGACGAAGAAACTCCTTCAGGAAAATGGTCCTGCCACGCTATGGGTTCAGGCCTGGTATGGCGAAGGCGATGCAGCAGAGCCCTGCCCTTTGGACATTACGGACGAATGGACCAACCAGCTGTTTAATTATTACCTTTTAACCGGATTTGGTGCCGATCAGACAGGCCATATTCAGGCCGAGCATCCCCGGTTTAGTGACCTGAATGAATTGTTACATCGTTTTTTTGAGGATGGCGAAATAGGTCCCATACATGCCAGACTTACCGGCGACTGGACCCGGTTTTCAGGTCAGTGTGATGAAAATGGCATTTGGTTTACGGCCCAATGGCCCCAATTTGAAACAGAAGGCTATCAGGGCCCGGCAATAGGCTTTTATTTCAGCAATGAAAGAGGTTCTTTTTTGCAACTCAACGGCACGGAACCGCTGGTTCTTCAGGGATTGCCCATGAAAAAACCGCAGTTCTCCTGCCTTTTTCATCCCGACGGTGAAGGAAGTATCAGACAGTATTTGTCCGAACCGGCACCCTCGTCCTGGTCGCAGCAGCTTTTTCCTTTTCAACGCCAACAGGATGAGGCTTTTCATGCAAAAGAGTTTTTTAAACTCTGCAAGTCATTTAGTGAAGAAGTGCTGGTAAAAAACCAGGGACAGGATCGTGAACAGCAGGTCGAATTTCTTTCAGACAGTCTGGAGTTGACCCGGCAAACCGGGGAGGTTAATTTTGAAAATTTCCGTCAGGAAGTCTTGAAAGAGCCCGCTGTAATTGATGCCTTTGAAGACTACAAACAAAAATATGCCGGGGAGCGGCAATGGAATCCACCAGATCAGTTTGCGGTAAGTGATGCCGTTCAGAACCAGGCAAAAAAATTTATCAAGTCAGTAATTAAGCTTGACAAGAATTTCCATATTTACGTTCATGGCAACAAGGAGCGGATTGAAAAAGGCTTTGATGAAGAAAGAAAGCTGCACTATTACCGTCTCTGGTTTGATGCCGAAGCCTGATACAACACCATTTCTTTTTTTTCCTTTCTGGCTGATTTTCCTCGTTTTGTGGATGGGAAGCCTTAAAGCACAACCTCCGGTAACGCAGGCGCCGACGCCTAAAGAATTTCCTGTTCGGGTCGCCATCAAACTGGTGGATATGGCAACTCAGAAGCCCGTGCCTTTTGCATCGGTCCGATTGTTGGGAACGACCAAAGGTTGTATTGCCGACAGCAATGGCTTTTTCACTTTTGTCATTACCCAAAAAGATACCCTGAAAATCAATTCCCTTGGTTACCATGAGGTTTTGTACACCAAAAATCCCCTTCGCCAAACCAATTATTACGAAGCGGTGCCCATGCGGTCAAAAATATTCGAGTTGAATGCTGTTCAGATTCTGGCCAGAAGAAACAAAAACCTGGATCATCCCATGGTTCGTTGGGAATACAAGGCAAAGTTTCAACCCAAATTATGGCTGTTTTACACTCCAACCGGTGAGCCTCCGCCTGATCCGGATGTGAGTTCCCCTATTTCCTTTTTGTACAACAAATACAGCCGAAGGGGAAAAGCCAACCGAAAGCTAAGGGATATGGTGGCAGAGAGAGCCAGAAAAAAACGGCTTGCCGTCCGATACAACGCTTTGAAAGTTCAATCATGGACCGGGCTGGAAGACCATGAAATAGATGCCTTTATGCAATTTTGCCCGATGCCGGAAGCCTTTATTGAGCAGGCCTCTGAACTGGAAATCATTGAGCGGACATTCCGATGTCTTGAAGAATTCGACAACCGGGAAACCGACAAATAATTGAATGTGGGCCGCTTTATAAAACAAAACCTGATGGGGCTGCCTGCTTTGTTGGGGATGGTTTTCCTGTTCCAGGATTCCATGCACAAATTCTGGCCGGAACTTCCCCTCTCCCCTGCCTCGAAGGAAATTTTATATGCGGAAGGCTTGAAAGCCCTTGAAACCAGAGATGTTCCTGTTTCGGCCATTTTGGTTTATAAGGACAAGATTATCGGAAAGGGACACAATACAGTTGAAAAACTGGGCAACATCGGCCTTCATGCAGAAATAAACGCAATTTCGGATGCCCGGAACCAGCTGGGAAATTCGGGATTTATGGCCCTTAAAAGGGATTCGCTGGTATTGATGACAACCCTGGAACCTTGCCTGATG
>JBIPNA010000333.1:0-4088 GCA_044375665.1 Catalimonadaceae bacterium | reverse complement strand
GTAAGCCAGATATTCAATTTCCTGCTCCTCGGTCATCGAGCAATACAAAACGGAAACCGATTTCTCAGGAAGTTCTGTAAGCACATTTTCCTTGGTCCGTCTCAACAAAAAAGGGCTGACCAAACCTTGAAGCAGTTTCATGCTTTCCTGAAAGCGAACAAGGTTATCCATTTTCTGAAGAGCTGCCGGTTTGATTTTGGAACTGAGTAATCCCGGATTACACAATTCTGATAAAGCCCAAAGATCTGCGGGAGAGTTCTGAAGAGGAGTCCCGGTCAAAAGGAAAGTTCGTTTTGCATTCAGGGCTTTGGCAGCTTTGTATGCTGCAGTTCCCGGATTTTTAAGGTAATGGGCTTCATCGACGATCAGATTATCAAATTCAATGGCGGAAAACAAACGGGTGTCACGAACCAGGGTTTGAAAGGAAACAAGCACTACATTAAAATAATCCTGCAGTCCCTTCAGCGAAGGCATTCTTTGTGGCCCTGAATGGACATAAACTTTAAAGTCGGGGGAAAACCGCTTTAATTCATATTGCCAGTTAAAAATCAAAGTACTGGGCATAACAATCAGGGACAATCCCTTTTTGTCTGGTTCCAGGTTACGCATATACCTCAGGTAAGCAGCGGCCTGAAAGGTTTTTCCCAAACCCATATCATCCGCCAGAATGCCACCCAGGCCATTTGTGGCCAGGTGAAGAAACCATTGTACGCCTTTAACCTGATACTCCCGGAGCAGGAAGTTTGGACTTAAGCTCTCTGAGGTTACTTTTGGTGGCTTTTGAAGGTTTGCCAGCAAGCCAGTAACCTTGTTCCATGCCTCCGCAAAAACGCCGGTCCGATTCTCTGAAATAGCCCGAACCGTTGTTTTCGGCAATGTCCATTCCTGGTCCTGAGTTTGGGAAAGGCTTAAAAGCTGTGAAAGAAACAGTTGTTCTCCATCCTGGAGCGGAAAGTAAGCTTCTCCTATCTTTAACCAGCCTTCTTCAATCCGTATGGAGGACCGAAGTTTAAACAAGTCATATGTTTCTCCATCCCAATCAATACTTCCTTCAATTTTAAAATAATCGATCTTCTCGAAAACCCGGACGTCCAGCCTGGGCTTTCCCATAACAAGTTGGTTGAATTCAGGCGAAAACCGGATTTTCACCATGTCAGGAACCTGATCCAATTGGTTCAATACAGCATCTCTTAAATGCACAAAACCCAGCTTTGCTTTGTTTTGGGCAAACTTCAGATTCCAGATTTGTTCCAGCTGGTTAACCAATCGGGCTTCTTCGCCGGCATCACGGCCAATTCTTTCGAGTTTTGGGATTTCGCCCTCGTGAAAAATCCAGGTACCATTTTCTGAAAACGTTTTGCTTTCCCATTTCCCGTACAAAAACCGGATTTCACATGAAAGTAAAGGGGGCAATTTCAGGTCTTTTGCCCCTTTGGCCTGAGCATCAAAAAGGCCCAACTGGCTTCCTTCAAACTCAAAAGAAAAATAAACATCAGCCGCAGTAAGCGGGATGGTTTCCTGAACATATGAACCGTTTAATTCTGCAATGCCCATCTCGAGATCAGGAACCAATATCTTTCGGGCATATTCCGCAGCAAATCTCGGTTGAATGGTCACCCAGGTTTTCTCCAGAAATGGTTTCATTCTGCTGGGCTTCAAGGCAATGGGAAGCCTGATGAGATGGTTACCTGCAAGTACAAAATAAGTTGTTTCATCCAGCAGCTGAATCGGCTGGCCAAGAAGAGCTGCATTGGAGAACCAGGGCCTGAACCGTATTTCCCCTTGCTCGAAATGGTATTCCATCCGAACCTCCACATCTGGTTTATAATAAATGGGTGATCCGGCTGGATACCCATCTTTTGACATTTCAAACAACAATTCTGATCCATCCAGAGCTGCAAAAAATGCAGCTTTCGATTCAGATGCCCGTACCCGGATTACCTCAAGCAATTGCTTTCCTTTCTGATCTTTGGCATCTGTGAGCTTTTGGATATGGGCTTCGAGTTGCCTTGGCTGTACCCCAAGGTCTTTCGCCAACTGGTTGTTTGACAAAGGTTGTAATAGCCGAAGCAAAGCACGATCGTGGGGCCGGACGTCGGGAAAAAAATCTTCAATATTGGCTTCGGCAACTTTTTGAAAGGTGAGTGATCGACTTCCATTGTCCAGCAGCTGAACCAGATAAGGCTCTGGGACCACCCCGAAAAAAGGATGGGCATAAAAGGAAAAAACCAATTCAAAATTAAGCCTGGCCATACACGCTGCTTTGCAAAACCTCAAATGTACGTCGGAAAACAGGTTCGCCGGGGAAATTAGAAAAATAAGTTCCCTCCTTTTCCTGTAGTTCCCGCTTGTCTAAGGACTTACCCGTTTTAAAACAATGCCAGAGCTTGCGTTTCTTGAAGAAGACAATGTGACGGTATATCGTTTATCGCCGGTGTAGATGGTCAGTTCGGCCGTATTGGGAGGAATTTTGCCTTCATTTTCGGCATGTAAAATGAAACTGGAGCCTTGACTTCCAAAAGAAACCGGGAGAAACAACCTGATCGGATGTTTGGTTACCTGGATGTTTTTGCCAATCCATTCCCGCTCGTAGAAGAGAGAAACCATATCTCCATCTTCCTCCTGATCATCTTTCAACTCAAGATAAACTGTATCGCTGGTAATTGGGATTTCTTTTAAATATGTCACCGGCCGACCCGCTACTTCTGTTGGTCGCAGGCTTTGCTTCAGGTATTTGAGTTCGAAATTGTATTCGTTTTGATTGGGATCTCCAATGAAGGACAAGACATTTCTATTCAGTTTCCACTTCCCCTTTCTGTTGCATTTATAGGAAACCGGCTTCATGGAAGCAGGAAAAATCCAGGCACGGGCATAATTCCGGAAGTCGCCCGGATGGGTCCAGTCAAAACGCTTTCCATAAGGATTATCAACTCCGGATGTATCAAAAGGAATGATCAGGGTATCCCCTCTTCTTTCTACCACCCTTGACCAGTTGAAAGCTGAAAGAATGTTTTCACCCCCCGGAGGATAAAAGGAAATAGTGCCATTGTTTTTGATGTCTACCGAGTCTTTAATCGGAGCAGGGAACTCATACAAATAACTGAGTGTATCATTGGCAGCTTTCCAGAAAGCATCACTTTCAAAAGAGGTTTTTTTACTTGTCTGGAGTTCAAATCCAGACAGACCATCTTCATGAATGAATTTGATTTTCTGTGCGTAATCGTATTTCCCGAAAAGATCCTTTACCTGTTTCATTACTTCAATGGCTCCTGTCCTGGGACGGGCCTGAGGGTCCGGCTTCCGAACCTGTGCAACCGAATTAAAGACCAGGAATAACTCCAGAATAAGCAGAGAAACGGATCGGATCATATTTCGGGGAAAAACGAAGGAAAAATGGACAAAAAACAGCCAGGGTATCCGGTTTGGTATAAAAACCGGCTGGTAAATAAGGGATTCCTAAGCGAAAACTGAAACCTATCCCTGATTAAAACGCTGCATTTTGGGGAGTTCTTGGAAAAGGAATGACATCCCGGATATTACTCATGCCGGTCATAAACAAAATCAGGCGTTCAAAACCCAATCCAAAGCCGGCATGGGGGCAAGTCCCAAACTTCCTGGTATCCAGATACCAATAAAGTTCTTCCAATGGAATGTGCATTTCTTCCATCCTGTTTACCAGCTGTTCGTACCGCTCCTCTCTTTGGGATCCGCCAATAATTTCACCAATACCCGGGAACAAAACGTCCATTGCCCGAACCGTTTTTCCGTCTTCATTCAGCTTCATATAAAAAGCCTTGATTTCTTTGGGATAGTTGGTAAGGATAACCGGCTTCTGAAAATGTTTTTCCACGAGGTAGCGCTCATGTTCGGACTGAAGGTCAGTTCCCCAATCTACCGGATACTCAAATTTGGCTCCGGAGGCTTTGAGAATTTCAACCGCTTCGGTGTACGTAAGCCTTTCGAAGCGATTGTCGGCCACAAACTTCAGGCGATCCAATAGTTCAGCATCGTACTGCTGATTGAGGAATGCCAGATCGTCTGCACAATGCTCGAGGGCATAACGCACCAAAAACCGGAGCATGTCCTCG
>JBIPNA010000038.1:0-15379 GCA_044375665.1 Catalimonadaceae bacterium | reverse complement strand
GAATTCCATCTGTTACCAGACCAACCGGAGGACTATCGATAATGATAATGTCGTAGTCTTTATGAAGTTCCACGAAAATGTCATTCAACTGGGGCCTCATAATAAGTTCAGAAGGATTCGGAGGAAACGGTCCTGCAGAAATCAGATCAAGATTCTCAAGTGATGTTCTCGAAATACAATCCCTGATCTGATCCCGCCCAATGAGCAGGGTACTCATTCCTGAGTCGTTGCTCAGGTCAAATGCAAGGTGGAGTTTGGGTTTCCGCATATCCATGTCCAGCATGATTACTTTTTGGTTGGACATGGCCAGAACACCACCCAGATTGATGGCAAAAAAGGTTTTTCCTTCCCCCGCCACAGTACTGGTTACGGAAATTATCTTTTTCTTATCCGGCACCATAAAATCCACATTCGTCCGGATAGCTCGTAGGGATTCACTGATGGCAGATTTGGGATTCCGGTCAACCAAAAGCCTTGCAATCCGAAGCTTTTCCTTTGAGTAAACCGGTACCACCCCAAGAATTGGAGCGATTGAATTCACCTCCAGCTCTTTTTGGGTTACAATGGTATCCTGAAGGAGATATCGTACTACAATCAAACCAATACCGGAGATAATTCCAATAATAATCCAGGTACTGTAAACCGAGCCTTTCTGCGGAATTAAGGGAACTGTAGGAAGGTTGGCAGGTGCCAGGATCTGAAAATCGGGAATGGTACCCGCTTTGGCAATTTCAAACTCTGCTTTCTTTTCAATGAAAAGCAGATAGTATTTTTCATTGATGTTGAAAAACCGCTTTATCTGGGCCAATTCTTTCTGGAGACTTGGAAGAAGGTTGTAGTCTTTCTGGATTTTGCCCAGTTCATCGTCAACTTCTTTTAACTGGTTGTTGGTAACAAGCAAATCTTCTTCAATAAGGCCAAGGATATTCTTTCGGTAATCTTCAATCTTGCTGGTCAGGATGCGGTAAGCTGCGGTCGATTCTTTGGCTCCGTACAAAAGAGCAGTCTTTTGCACCAATAGATTATTGAGAATTTTTGCACTTTCAACCAGGGTTGGGTTGTCGATGTAAGAAAGGGAAGGGAAGACCTGTTTTTCCTTTTGTGAGTAGTTGCGAACAGTTACACTTAACTCTGTCAGCTGAATTTTTTTGAGCTCTCGCTCATTTTTTCGTTTAAGAATCTCATTAATTTTATCTCTGAAGATATTACCATTAAGATCGATGTCGGAAATATTGTTGCGCTTGATGAAATTTTGAATCTCCATCTCCGACATATTAAGTTTTTCGGCGGTTTGACTCATCTGTTCTTCCAGAAACGCTAATGTTTGTTCATTGGCAAGATTTTTCTGGGCAATGGTTTGTTCCCTGTAGATTGTATCTATAACATTTACAATATCCTGAGCTTTTTTAGGTGAGTTGTCCTGAAAGCCAACCCGAATGGTATTGGCTGCTGCATTTAGAATGTATGCGTTGGTTCCCCTGGCAAGGAATTCGATCATGCTTTGCCGGGAGTTGATGATGAAAATATATTTGTTTCCGTTGCACTCAGGCGAATAAAAACGGGTCAGGCTGACTTTGAATTTCAGATATTCATTTTCATAAGCAGTATTAAACTTGAAGGTCTCGGTCCTTTCTACCCCAATCTGCTCGTACTTTAACCGAAATTGCTTGTCGTCTATAAATTCAAGGCCGATGGGAATATTGTAAAACGCCGGGTTTTTCACTTCATAAATAACCCGGAAAGGCGTGATGTTATATAGTTCGCTGGAGAGGAAGTTGCCTGCCTGTTGATAAGTGACAGAAAGATCAAGCTTTTCCAGGACCCTCCCATAAAGGACAGCTGAGGTTATGATTTCAATTTCACCCTGAAGATTGGCTCCCCCGCCTTCTCCTTTAGACAATCCAAGGAATTCATCGGCTTTTTTATGAATATCCAGTTTCAGAATAGAATATGACTCATAAATGGGTTTTGTATACCTTAAATAGAGATAAGCACCTGTAAGGGAAAGCACAATAAAAAGGATGATCCACCACAAGCTTTTGTTGAGGATGGCAAGGAGTTTTTCAATATCGATACCGCCAATACCTCCCTGGCTTTGCCCTTCTAACCCAAGTTCAGCAAATGGGGCATTTATTCCTTGCTGGGGATTTTTTGTCTGGTTGGCCATTACAATCTACTTAGCAAATATATAGAAAGGAGGGCACTTGCAATTCCAAAGATCTGAGAGGCATCCCGAAGAAATTCAAAACCACTTCTTCGAAGAGGTTCAATGTAGACGATATCATTGGGTTGCATAACCAGATTCGAGCTTTGAAAGCTATCCCATTTGGTTAAATCAATCGTAAAAATGGTCGGATTCTTTAAGTCCCCACGGATGACTTTCACTCTGTTTATATGGCTAAACTGACCCACCCCGCCTGCTTTAGAGAGGATTTCAAACAAAGTGACGTTTTCTGATTCCAAGGGTATAATCTGGGAAGTCCGCCCACCTCCGGCGCCACCTCCGGAAATAAAGCCAAACCCCTGGTGCATTAAAAATATTCTTCGATTGGTAACCGCAGAAACGACGAATACGTCCAGATAAAACTTGCCATATTTTTCTGCCAGCATGCTGTCGCACTGGTGCAAAGTCAAACTGTCAAGCTTTGTATGGCCGAGGATTGGCAGGTCTGCACAGCCATCTGCCTGAACCAGGTATTTCACCCGGTTTGTTGCACTGGTGGCATTTGAAGCTTGCTTGGCGAATTCAGAGGTTGGATCGATGATGATTTCCCCTTTATTGGTAAATATTTGAAATTCAATAAAGTCGTTTTTAGAAATCCTGTAATTGGGGGGCGTTTTTTGTGCTTTTGATGCTTCAGAAAACTCCTTTTCCTTCTCTTCATCTGCCCGGAACATGAGGTCCCTTCGATACAATGAACAGGATTGGAAGGCAACCGAAACGAGAAGGAAAAACCAAATGGCTTGTAATTTCATAAATTAAACCGGGACACCAGATTTGAGAAATAGGGAAGTTGGGTATCTTTTTCTGAAACTATGGGGTTGGAAACGCCCCAGTTAATTTTTAGATCAGGATCAAAAGGATGTATGCCACTTTCAGATTCTCTGTGGTAATTTTCTGTGCACTTATACTGAAAAACGCAATCTTCCAAAGCAGAAAAACCGTGGGCAAATCCAGGGGCGATGTATAGCATTTTCATGTCAAGGGCATCAAGTTCAACTGAAAGTGATTGCCCGTAAGTGGGGGAATTTGTACGAATATCCACAACGATGTCCAGTACTCTGCCTTGAATGACACGGACGAGTTTTCCTTGTTGATACGGTGGATTTTGAAAATGTAAACCACGGACCACGCCTGCTTTCGAGAACGATTGATTGTCCTGCACAAACTGTGATTCAATTCCCAAGTTCTTGAAAGTAACTTCATTGAATGATTCAAAGAAATAACCCCTTTCGTCTGAAAAAACCCTTGGCCTCAATTCTAAAATCCCCTTGAGGGCCAATTCCCTAACCTCCATGTATCTTTCGTGACCTAAAAGGGTGCAAAAAAGACAATAAATTACCACAGTTGAAAACAAAAGAACATGTTGATTTTGAAAACTTTACCTACAGGACTTATTCTGGTCACACCAGATTCAACTGCCGAAATGGAATCACTTTATCAACTTCGCTGGGAAATCCTCCGCCAGCCTTTGGGTCTTTCCCCGGGTAGCGAGCAGGATCAGATGGAAGAAACCAGCACACACCGCATGATTTGGGACCCGGTTTCAAAGCTTGCACTGGCTTCGGGCAGGATCCATGCTGTCAATCCAAATGAAGCCCAGATCCGTTATATGGCAGTAGCCCGGCAGGCTCAGGGAATGGGGCTTGGAAAGTTAATTTTAGAAGCTTTGGAGGTTGTCGCTGCTGAAAAATCCTGGCCAGAAATCTGGTTGAATGCCAGGGAGGAGGCCTTGCCTTTTTACCTGAAAAGTGGCTATCAAAATCAGGGAGAAATCGACCCCATCCTGGGTATCCGTCATTTTAGAATGACCAAATCAGTGATCCAGTAAGGCCTGAAGCATAGAGATGGCGGCTTTAGACAATACCGTTCCAGGTCCGAAAACAAAATCAACACCCCTGGCTTTGAGCCAGTCGTAATCTTCAGGGGGAATGACTCCACCAGCCACCAGCATTACTTCAGACAACCCTTGCCTTCGAAGTTCTTCTTTTAACTGAGGCATCCAGATTCTGTGTCCACCCGCAAGTGATGAGACGCCAACGATATGAACATCATTTTCAAGTGCTTGTTTGGCCACTTCATCAGGCATTGCAAAGAGGGGCCCCACATCTACATCGAAACCAAGATCAGCATAGCCAGAGGCAACTACTTTGGCCCCCCGGTCGTGGCCATCCTGGCCTAGTTTTGCCACAAGAATGCGTGGTCGACGACCTTCTTTTTTTGCAAATTCATCTGCCAGACGCCTGGCCTCCAGAAATTCCGGATTTTGTTCTACCATAGATTGGTATACCCCTGAGATCAGTCTTATGGGTGGATTATGCCTGGAAAAAGCTTTTTCCAATGCCAAAGATATTTCGCCCAGGGTTGCCCTGCAACGTGCCGCCTGAACCGCCAGTTCCAGGATATTGTATTCCGAAGATCCTCCCGCCTCACCTGTTTTGAGTTGCATGGCTCTTTCTTCCAGGGCGAGCAATGCGGCGTTTACTTTTTCACTATTTCGTTCCGCTTTAATACGATTCAGGCGATCTAATTGTTCCTTCCGTACTTCATCTAAGTCAATACTCAGAACCTCAAGATTTTTTGGCCTTTCCACTGCATTCAGGTTAATGCCAATCAGAAACTCTTTTCCGGTATCAATCCTGGCCTGTTTTCGGGCAGCAGCTTCTTCGATGCGCATCTTTGGAATCCCTTTTTCAATGGATGCCGTCATTCCTCCATTTTGTTCGATTTCGCTAAGCTCTTTTCTGGCCAGGGTTAAGAGTTCCCGGGTTTTCTGTTCAATAACAACAGAACCTCCCCAGGGATCGATTACCCTGCAGGTGTCGGTTTCTTTTTGAATGAAGATCTGTGTGTTTCTGGAAATTCTTGCAGAAAAAGGCGTAGGCAATGCAATGGCCTCATCAAGAGAGTTTGTATGAAGACTTTGGGTCTGGCCATGGGCCGCAGCGAGTGCTTCCATGGCTGTTCTTGCGACATTGTTAAACGGATCCTGCTCCGTCAGGCTGTAGCCTGAAGTCTGACAATGGGTCCGCAACATTTTCGATTTGGCGCTTTTGGGTTGAAAAGCTTCCATCATTTCAGCCCATAAAATTCTCCCGGCCCGAAGCTTGGCCACTTCCGTAATATAATCCATGCCAATGGCCCAGAAAAAAGAGATCCGGGGTGCAAAAGCATCGACAGTAAGTCCTGCATTTAACCCCGTCCGGACATACTCCAATCCATCTGCCAGGGTATAAGCCAGCTCCAGATGTGCAGGCGCCCCAGCCTCGTGCATATGGTAGCCGGAAACCGAAATAGAATTGAACCGGGGCATTCGGGCAGCTGTGTAAGCAAAAATTTCAGCCACCAGTTTCATAGATTCTCCTGGAGGATAAATGAACGTATTTCTTACCATGAACTCTTTCAGAATATCGTTTTGGATGGTTCCGGAAAGTTGCTCAGGCGCCACGCCTTGTTCTTCGGCGGCCACGATGTAGAAAGCCATGATGGGAATCACGGCTCCATTCATGGTCATCGAAACAGATATCTGGTCGAGTGGAATTCCATCAAACAGGATTTTCATATCCTCAATACTGTCGATGGCAACACCAGCAGCACCTACATCGCCCTGGGCCCGGGGGTGGTCGGAGTCATAACCCCGGTGTGTGGGCAAATCAAAGGCAACCGAAAGGCCCATTTGTCCTCCGGCCAGGTTTTGTCTGTAAAAAGCATTTGAAGCTTTGGCAGTGGAAAACCCGGCATATTGCCGGATGGTCCAGGGTTGGGTAACATACATGGCCGGGTATGGGCCACGGGCAAAATTACCCATGCCAGGAGGGCTCAGATAGTCGGGAGCCTGATCGGGGGGATTGTTTCCGGGAGGGAAAGCTTCATGAAAAGAAACCTTGGTGTAGTCGAATACTGCCATTTGGTGATGAAAATTGACCTTTTGTTTTGCCGGACAGCAGCCTGCAAGAAAACAATTTAGTTTGGAACAGAGGGATTACCCGGTAAGTAAATGGGAATTACCCACTTTTTATTCGAGTTCCATTTCGTTGGGTTCAGGCTCCCCTGGATCGGTTGGCTGGGATGTAGAGTCTACCTCCTTTTTTGCAGAACGGGTAGGGCAAAAGGGTAGGGGAAACTTCTTTTTTGGAAAATAACCCTGACGAATTCCAAGCGCCTTGTTTCGATACACTTTTTCCATAAACAGGCCAAATATCGGAAGGGCTGTTTTGGATCCTTCTCCCTGACGCAAAGACCGGAAGTGGACACTTCGCTCTTCAGCACCTACCCAGGCTCCGCCCACCAGGTCTTTGGTAAGACCAATAAACCACCCGTCGGATTGGTTACTGGAGGTACCGGTTTTTCCTGCCATTTCATTCCCATAAAAAAGATTGAAACTGAAAAGTGCCTGGGCTGTGCCGCCTGGCTCCTGAAGGGTGCCTTTCAGCATATGCACCATCCGGTAGGCGCCTTCTTCTGTCATAACCCGCTGAGAACGGGGTAGAAAGTTCCTTACAAGATTTCGGTTGTGGTCCTCTATGCGGGCAACCAGGGATGGCTCATTCCAAACGCCATTGTTCAGAAAAACGGAATATGCACCAACCATGTCAAACAGGGAAACATCATTTGAGCCCAATCCTATCGAAGGAATCGGTTTCAATGGTGTGGAAATACCGCAACGCTTTGCAAATTCGGCTACTTTTTCAGCACCTACCAATTGGGTGAGTTGTGCGGCCACTGAATTGATGGACCGGCCCATGGCATAGCGCAAGGTCATGTTGCTGCCCGAAAAACTGCCGGTGGCGTTTCCCGGAGCCCAGGTCTTATGCACTTTTATCCCTGCCGAATCTTCATCATATTCATACCGTACATATTTATCCTGCAGTCTGGAGCAGGGATTGTACCCGTTTTCCATAGCAGCACCGTAAACAAAAGCCTTAAACGTGGAGCCGGGTTGTCTGACCGATTGCTCCACATGGTCGTATTTGTAAAAGCCGTAATCAATACCTCCAATCCAGGCTTTTATCTGACCCCGGAATGGATCCATCACCATAAAGCCAGCATGCAGGATCTTTTTGCAGTATTTTAACGAGTCTATTGTGCTCATTTCAACTGTATCGGGTCCGCTCCATGAAAACAGGACCATTTTTTTCGGCTTTTCAAGATACTTTCTAATGGAGTCTGGCTGGTTGTCAAATTGCCATTTCAGGCTTTTGTAGGCATCTGTCCTCTGCACCATTTGCTCAATAAATCCTTCAAGTTCTTTTCCTTTTTCATCCCTCCAGGGGTTTTGTCCCCGCCAATGATCATTAAACCGTTTCTGCAGGCTTTTCATGTGTTCATCAACCGCTTCTCTGGCCAGTTTTTGAAACCGGGTATCCAGAGTAAGGTAGATTTTCAGCCCATCCGTATAAATGTCGTGGTCATTGGAATCAGCCCAGGTGGTAAGCACCTTGGTCAGGTAGGTGCCGTAATAGTCAAGAACTCCATCAGGGTGTGGCTCCTGGGAATAGTTCAGTAAAATAGGGAGGCGGCAAAGCGAATCGTAAACCTGCCCGGTGATGAAGTTGTATTTTTTCATCTGGGCCAGAACGGTATTCCGCCTGTTGAGGGCTTTGTTGTAATTTTTCTTAGGATTGTAGGTCGTGGTTGCTTTCAGCATACCAATCAGGACAGCAGCCTGCTCTATTTTCAGACGGCCTGGTGTGGTCTTGAAAAAGGTATGGGATGCCGTTCGGATTCCATAAGAGTTTGAGCCGAAATCTACCGTGTTGAGATACATGGTGAGAATTTCTTCTTTGGTATAATTTCGTTCCAGTTTGATGGCCGTAATCCATTCTTTCGTTTTATCAACGAGGGTTTTCAGGCCAGGGATGTAGCTGAGAATTCCCTTGAAATTCCCTTTTTTTCTGGTTTTGTAAAGGTTTTTGGCCAATTGCTGGGTAATCGTGCTACCTCCGCGTTTGTCACCTTTTGCCATATAGTAGAGAATCCCCACTGTTGCCCCAAGATCAACGCCGGTATGTTGTGTAAATGTGATGTCCTCTGTGGCCAGTAATGCCTTGATCACGTTGGGAGAAATGCCCCTGTAGCTGGTTGGACTCCGGTTTTCCCGATAGTATTTTCCAAGCAGAACGCCATCAGCAGAATAGACCTCTGATGCTACGGCAAGCCTGGGTTTTTCGAGTTCTGCCAAACCAGGACTTTTTCCAAACAACCAGAAAAGATTCATTTCAACAGCCTGAAAAAAGAACCATACAAAAAACAGCGTCAACCCGAAGTTGCGCCAGATGAGTTTGACATAGTAAACAGGTGTTGGGGGACTGGGTTTGGGTATGTAAAAAAAAGAAAGAATCCAACGCAGAACTTCTCCCAGCAGCATGAAGCCCATCAGCAACATGCCCCAAAGGGTGAGAAGGAAGTTCAAAAACCGGTCTTTCATACACGTTTTGCCGGAAAACTGATGTATCCGGAAAGCTGCAATGTTAAATGTAGAAAATGGATTGAGCAGTCATTTTTTCCAAGGTTTTGTTTGCCGGGATAGAGAAATGCCTCAGCAAATGAGGTTGTCAATGAGCCGGACCCCTTCAACCCAGGCAGCAATACAGATGGCTTTTTCATTTGGTAGAGGTGCCGGAGACTCCAATATTTCCATAGTTTCTGTATTTACCCAATGGAAATACTCCACTTCAATCCCCCCGAGCTCAGCCAGAAAATCGACACCTTTCCGGGCGCTTGGTTTTAATCCGTCAGCCTGGGCAGAGGCTGTTAACTGAAGTGCCTTGTAAAGATTTTCGGCGAGGCTTTTCCCATTTGAACTTAGCCTTGCGTTTCGGGATGACAAAGCCAGGCCACCGGGTTCCCGGACTGTTGGGCATCGCACAATCCTTACCGGGAAATCCAGATCCCTGACCAGGGTTCGGATGACAGCAACCTGTTGAAGGTCTTTTGCGCCGAAGTAAGCAAAGTCGGGATCGACAAGATGGAAAAGTCGGGCTACTACAATGCCGACACCTGAAAAATGTCCAGGTCGCATTTTCCCTTCTAAACCAGCTGAAACCGACCCAAAGTCGATGTACATTAAAGGTTGGAAGGTGTAGAAGTCCTCGTTAGAAGGAGCATACAGCAAATCAATCCCAAAATTTTGGAGCATATGCTGATCGGCTTCCAGATGGCGGGGGTATTTGGCAAGGTCACCAGCATTGTTGAACTGGAGGGGATTGACAAAAATGCTCACCACTACCCGTCGGCATTGTTCCTTTGCCTGGCGGACCAGGTCGAGATGTCCCTCATGCAAGGCACCCATGGTTGGCACAAAACCAATGGTTTCGCCTGCCTTTTTCCATTGGGAAACCTGCTCTTTCAAAAAATCTTTTTGGGTTACGATTTCCACCGTATTCAATTTAGGATTCAACCAGTTAAAGTCAGGAATATCCACGGCTTCTACCTTCCGATACCGGCCATTTCAAAAGGCAATGCTATGTTGTTTATTGAATTCTGCCTAAAATTTGTATAATTTTGCATTTCAAAACCGATTGCCTTTTTACACAGATCAAACCATACTCTATGTCAAAACTTCGAATTCTCTATGCTGCCAGTGAAATCAATCCTTTTCTTCAAACCTCAGAGGTAGCCGATTTTGTTCGGAAGATTCCTCAGGTGATGCAGGAGCAGGGTATGGAAATCCGAATTCTGGTCCCCCGGTTCGGAACCATCAACGAGAGAAAAAACCGGTTGCATGAAGTGGTTCGACTTTCCGGCATCAACATATCGGTTGGTGATGAAGAGAAGCCCCTTGTTATTAAAGTAGCTTCTATTCCCAATGCCAAACTCCAGGTTTACTTCATCGATAATGAAGATTATTTTCACCGGAAATCAGTTTTTGTTGATGCGGACAATAAGTTCCACGCTGACAACGACGAGCGGGCAATCTTTTTCTGCAAAGGCGTATTGGAAACTGTTCGCAAGTTGGGATGGGCCCCGGACATCGTCCATTGCAACGATTGGATGACCAGCCTCATCCCGATGTACATGAAAACCACCTACAAGAACGACCCAATGTTCAAAAATGCCAAGGCGGTTTTCTCTGTGTATAACAATGCATTTGAACACAAATTCGACAAAAGCAGCATGATCGAAAAGGTTAAAATGCTGGATATCGAAGACAGCATGCTCAACAATCTTCACTCTGCCGACTTCGAGGCTCTTATGAAAATTGCAGTTGAATATGCCGACGTCGTACTTAAGCGTTCAGAACCATACAGTGAACAATTGAATCAGCTTATGGCCACCATTGGAAATGGTGACAGTAAAAGGCTTGCCGAGATCAATCATGATGAAGACGGCTGGGCTGAAAACTACATGTCTATTTACAAAGAACTGGTAGGCTAAACATTGAAGCTTTCTCTGATATCCTTTCGGCTGGCACTTTTGTTGTCAGCCCTTTTTTTTGGAGGATGCATTAAGGATGACCGTCCTGTTTTCGAGGTCCCACCGGACCTTCGGCAGGCCGACACCCGATTGGTGGATTCCTTTTCCACCTATCTGGAAACCTTTCGCTTCGATTCTCTGCAAAGTTCAGGCAGGGAATTTCTGTTTGTCGGGAAATATCCTTCCGGAGCAGTTTTAGGCGGTTTCCGAACCGAGGGATATTTTCAGTTTTTACCAGAATCTTATCCGCAGGTTTGCCCTGAGCCGGACAGTATTCTTGATGAATATACCAAGGCCACTCTTTCCCTTTACCTGGACGAAACTTACGGAACAACCGGAACCGATCAGTATGCACTCTATCCCCTGACTACGGTGATGCGGGGTGATAAATCTTACTATTCGTTTGAGCCTCCTCCAGGGATTGCAAACGAACCACAATTTACAACCATAGGTGCATCAAGGACAGAGAAATTCATCAAAATTGATGCAAACCAACTTGGCAGGGATATCATCTCCAGGTGGAAACAATGGAGATCTTTTACAGACGACCAACAGTTTTTAACCGCCTGGAAAGGATTTGCGATCAGGTCTTTGGGAGTCGCAGAACAGATTTCGAGATTTGACCTTGATTATGCAGACCAGACACCCTCTACTTTTCTGGAAATCAGCTATAGGGTAAAAAAAGGTGCAAACGACCCGCCTGAAGAGAAAAAACTACGTTTTCGCACAAACACCAGTACCCTCCATTTTTACCGTGTGATTCCTGAATTTGGGGGTTCGGCTTTTGAAGGATTGGGTTTCGGACAAGGTTTGCCCATCACCCAGACGTCCGGAAAGACGGCCATTCAGGGATTGTCCGGACTGGCAACAAGGGTTCATCTTCCCGGAGTTTTGTCCTGGAAAAACAGTCTGAACCAGAAAGTCAAAGTATTTAAAGCGGAATTGGAAATAACTCCTGATGATCCCGGTTCTCAGGCGCCACCCACATTGCTCCAGATCAACTGCAGGCAGGATTATGCCCGTCATCAGGATGCCGATAAATCTACGGTGGTTTTTAATGAAGAAGCCATTTTTTCCCTGCTTGCCCAAGGTTTTCTTTCCCGTGAAGCAGCAAAAAATCAGGCAACCGCAAGGGTTTTTTCCTACAACAGCACATCAAATGTGTATAGATGCAATATCACCGGTCACATTCAGGCCATTCTCGATGGAGAAAGAACAAGCCCTTTCCTGAACATATCTTCAGCCCAATGGGCGACCACAGCCAACCGTCTTCTGATGTCTTCCGGATCTGTGAAACTGAAGATTTACTATTACCCCATTTGATTTTCGGTTAGCGATGTCAAATCTTTCAATTCGTTGGTTTTTTCCGATTGCAGCCTCTCTGCTTGTTTTCATTTTGGGTTGCAATGAAGACAATTCAGATCCGCAGCCAAATACACCCAATCTCGATTTTGATCTGGCCTTCGTAGCCGACAGCTTCCGGTTTGAAAATTCCGGATTGAGCATGCAGTGTACCTTTAAAGCCTCTGCGTCTTACACCATTCTTAGAAAAGGAATTTGCTATGGAAGGTCCACGCTTACCAGGGTAGGTAACGGAAATTTTACAAGCAATGGAAATGCAGCAGGTAATTATACAGCCAGGCTTGAGGGAGTCAATTTCAGTGAAACATGGTTTGTCAGGCCGTATGTCATTTCAGTAGATGCGGCATCAAAAACGGATACCACCTACGGAAAAGAGATTTCTTTCTCAGCAACCCATACCTTTAAAAATATTTCCTTAACAGAGTCCGCTGAGACTTCCTTTCTGGCAACATCTTCCGGTTTGAAAGCCAACATCATGCCTGGGCTTGGGCAGGTTTTATCCAAAGGTTTTTGCTGGAGCCGGAAGGAGAACCCATATCCTGTAAGTGGGTTTTTTGTGGCCAGCCCGGCCAATGACACCCTTCCCTTTTCTTTCCGGATAGAAAATCTGGAGCCAGGGCAGATCTGGTATGTCCGGGCTTATGCTGTTTCAGCTGCCGATACCTCGTTTTCACCAAATTTCAGAATCGGCACCTCCTTCAGGGATGCAGAATCAAACCTATACCCAATCGTACAGATTGGCTCACAGATCTGGATGGCTGAAAACCTCCAATCGACCAGATTTCGGGATGGAAGCAGCCTTTTGGTCAATCCCGGCAATACGGAATGGAACAGCACCCTTCAGCCAGCCTGTTCTCAGGCTACCGGAACTTTCGGTCGGATGTACAACCAGCTGGCCATTACCGATCCCCGTTTGCTTTGTCCTGTGGGCTGGACCATGCCGGGTCAAAAAGACTGGGACACCTTATTTACCGCCCTTGGAGGTTGGGACCAGGCTGGGCTCAAACTCAAAGCCAATACAACAGCCTGGGGTAGCAGCATCCTTACCGGACAAGGCACCAGTGGGTTTCTTGCGCTTCCTGCCGGCATGAAAGATTCTACCGGTACTCAGCGCGCTGTAAATGATCTTGGCCTGTGGTGGGCCCTTCCGGAAGGAAACAAGCCAGCCGGACTTATCCGGATTGACAGGTACAACGATGAGGCCTTCTCTGCCGGAGCGCTTCCGAAATCGGGGTATGCGGTCCGGTGTTTCCGAAAAGAGTAGCCATTTTCTGCTTTCAACTGATATATTTTTTCCAGGTATGGATTCTTCAGCAAAAGATTTTCTCTTCAGGTACATCAACAACTTTTCGCCCACAGGATTTGAGGCCAGCGGCCAGCGAATGTGGCTCGATTACATCACTCCATGGATTGACACCTATATATCGGATACGTATGGTTCGGTGGTGGGTGTGGTGAATCCGGAGGCTCCATATAAGGTAGTAATCGAAGCCCATGCCGATGAGATATCCTGGTTTGTAAATTATATTACCGACGATGGTTACATCTATGTCCGCAGAAATGGCGGCTCAGATGCCATTATCGCTCCTTCCAAAAGAGTCAATCTATTTGGCACAAAGGGTACCGTAAAGGGCGTTTTTGGTTGGCCGGCGATCCACGTGAGGGAAATAGAAAAAGATGAAGCGCCCAAAATCAAGAATATTTTCATAGATGTAGGGGCTGCCAATAAAAAAGAAGTCCTCGAAATGGGGATCCATGTGGGCACCGTGGCCACTTTCGACGATGAGGCTTTTGACCTCAACCAGAAATATCTGGTCGGTCGGGCATTGGATAACCGGATTGGAGGATTTATGATTGCCCAGGTGCTGCGCAGGATCCGTGAAAACCAGGTCAAACTTCCCTTTGGATTGTATGTGGTGAATGCTGTTCAGGAAGAAATCGGACTTCGGGGAGCTGAGATGATGGCCCGCCGGTTGCAGCCGGATGTAGCCATCATTACCGATGTTTGTCATGATACCACATCACCCATGTACAAAAAACAGGAGCAGGGTGACCAGCGTTGCGCTGAAGGTCCGGTACTGACATATGGACCTGCAGTTCAGAACAATCTGTTGAATTTTATTCTTGAGGTTGCAACCAAAAATGAAATTAAATTTCAGAGGGCAGCGGCCACAAGGGCTACAGGAACAGATACCGATGCCTTTGCCTATTCTGGTGTAGGATCGGCTTCCGCATTGATTTCACTTCCGCTTAAATACATGCATACCACGGTAGAAACTGTGCACTATGACGACATTGAGGCGGTGATCCAGTTGATGTACCATTCGCTCCTGGCCTTAGAGAATGGGCAGGATTTTCGGTATGTGAAATAAATGGTTTTGTTGGCTGCCAGTTGTACCTGGCGACTTATTTCAAAGTTTCTTCACAACATCCATATCGCCACCCCAAAGTAAACTGCCAGTCCGAGCAGGTCATTTGCAGTGGTGATAAAGGGGCCACTGGCCAATGCCGGATTTACTCCGGCTTTGTCCAACAGGTAAGGGGTAAGCGTTCCCATCAGGGATGCCAGAATTACAACTGAAAAAATGGCTACTGTAACGGTCAGAACCAGTTGAAGCGGGTTGCCAAGCAAAAAAGTCAGGGCAAGAACGCCCAGACACAAAATACTTGCGTTTACAAGGCCAATAAGCAGTGTTTTGCCCATTTTCTGAATGAAACTGAGGCTGTTTAAGGACTTGTTTCCCAGGCTTTGGACCATCACGGTGCTGCTTTGAATGCCTACATTGCCGCCTGTTGCCGTAATAAGTGGAATGAAAAAAGCCATGGCCGGAACCAACCGGATCTGCTCCTCGAAAATTCCCGCAAACTTTGCACCCAAAAGTCCACCGGTCATTCCGATCAGGAGCCAGGGTAAACGCGATTTTGCAGATACCCAAACCGACTCATCTTCCTCCACCGTTTCAGAAATACCCGACATGAGGTTGATTTCCTCTTCTGCCTTTTCAGTAATCACATCCACCACATCATCGATGGTGATTCTTCCAAGCAATTTGCCTTGAATGTTGACCACCGGCACCGATTCCAGATCGTATCGCTGCATGATTTCAGCTACTTCATTCTGGTCGCGGTAAGTCTCAATAAAGACGATTTCCTCTTCATAAATATCTTTGATCAGGGTGTGGCTTTTGGCCAGGATGATCTTCTTTAAAGATACCCGACCCAGAAGAATGTCCTGATCGTCCACCACATAAACAGAGTAGATTTTCTCTACATTCTCAGCCTGTCGACGGATCTCTTCAATGGTCCGGACCACTGTCCAGTTGATGTTGGCTTTGATCAGTTCTTTGGCCATCAGGCCCCCAGCGCAATCCTCATCGTACC
>JBIPNA010000332.1:0-4112 GCA_044375665.1 Catalimonadaceae bacterium | reverse complement strand
CCAAAACCAGGAGTGGATAGGTCGAAATCATCCCCCCTGTCCAACCGATTTGCCAGTCCTGCAGAAAATTCTCCCGCATGCCTACCGAGTAGTATCCATGGGCCGCGACAAAATTCTGAGTATTGAATTTATGTTCCTGGACATTAAAACACTGGCCGAAGGTCAACGCGGAAGGTGCCTGCTGGTGATCGCCCATATCTTTGCGAACCATCGAAAAAGCATCATAAAATGCATGGATTGATTCAGTAGGGAGGATGTATAAGCGGCAGGAAATGGAACAGGTGTCGCCTTCTTTGAAATCCCTGGCCTTGTCCGGACTCGGGTATCGGTTGTCTGTTATTCTGTATTTGTACCCTTCCCGAACCACAGGGCTGGTCAAACGAATCCAAACCTTGTCGCGGTTTCGGCTCTCTTCGACCTGAACGCCATAATCGCCCAGACTGTTACCCTGACCAAACAACATCATCACCGATTGCTTTCGGGCCGAAGAAAAGTAGTTTATGGAAGGCGTAGTCATCCCACCTGATCTTTCTTCAATCTTCGATGGACCTTCTCCAAAATTTAACTTCGGCACATCCGAGATTATCGTTGCCTTTTCAGGACCGATATCTCTGGGATCCAGCAACTTGGGACTATAGGCTATCCTTCTGTAATCAAAGCGGTTTCCATTGTATGCGGCAGCCGGAAGCATCAGATAATGGTCTTTGGTCCATTTCTGATCTTCCAGTTCCAGGGTTAGCCGGGTTTGGGAACTATTTCCTTTTTGAAGGGTAAATTTCATGCGGACATCCTGCGCAAAAGTTGTTCCCGGCAACTTGTTGCTGGCGACTGGAACGCTGTTGAAATCTACCTTCCAGATACAATTACCGTCTACGATGGTTTGCTGGTTTTGGGAGATTTTTGCAGTCTGTTCATTGGTCAGAATACTGTGCCGATCAAAATCATGCCGGCTTATCCGTATGCCCCATGAAAAACCATTTTCAGGGAAGCCCACATTCTGAGCCCGGGTATCGATGCTGAAAAAAATTGAAAACCACACAAACAGGGTTTTGATTGAAATACCCTTCCAACCAGGATGCTTTTGATTCATTGCTAAAAGATGCCGCTGAGGACTTACGTTTTGGTGGGTCAAAACTTCAAAAAAATCGGGATACCCGAAAAGAAGACCTTGAGGAAGAAGTTATTTGTAGAAACCCTCCTTTTCGATGCGCAATCTGGCGTTTTCCGGAACAAGATAGCGAATGGACCTGCCCTGCCGAACCAGGTCCCTGATAGCTGTGGCCGACATTTGGAGCATGGGAGCATTGATCCACTGAACCAATTCGTCATGATCTGCATTTTCAGGGATGGGATCCCCGGGCCTTGGATACACCACGAAACGGACCTGCCGACGAATCTCTCCGGATTCTTTCCATCTCCCCAGATTTTTATAATTATCGGCCCCCATCAAAATAAAAAATTCATGCTCAGGGTGATCTGCTTTCAGTTTTCGCAAGGTCAGATATGTATATGAAGGTTTGGGCAAATGAAATTCCAGATCCAGCACTTTGAAATCCGGATTATCACGCGTTGCCTCAAAAGCAAGATCAAACCGGTCAAATTCATGTAGAAGTTTGGAGTAATCTTTATCAGGACTACTGGGGGAAACCACAAACCAGATTTTATCCATGCCTCCCAGGTTGAGTCCTGCCTGTGCAATAATCAGATGACCGACATGAATGGGGTTAAAGGTTCCGAAAAACAAACCAATTTTCATGTGCCAAAATTGGCAATTCCGGATCAACAAGGGGCATATAAAAAAAGCCGGCGAAAAGCCGGCCCTGAAAAACCTTTTTGGATAAAACTATTGACGGATTACCCGGATTAGTTTTGGATGAATGTTGGTCCGGATAAAATAAATTCCGGATCCCAGCCCCGTAAAATCAACCTGGAAATCCTGATTTTCTTTCCCTACAAGGTAGGTGGAAACCTCGGTGCCCAGGGTGTTGAAAATGCTGATTTTCAAATCATCTTCCAGGTTTTCGCTCCAGCGAACCTTGACCTTGTCACGGGTTGGGTTGGGGTAAACTTCCAGCGTGGAGCGACTACCCTGATCTGCAGAAACTGCCTGACGACCCGAAGCACTTTGAATGGTAAGGAAGGCCACTGATACACCTGAATTGGAATGCAAAGTTTTTACAGCCATAGCCCTTACAGTGGTATTTTGATTAACAGTAAACGGACCGGTATATACTTTGGTGAAGCCGGTTCCAATGACAGGAATATTTCCGGAAGTGGTGAAATAAATGGTAGCTCCTGGCGTAGCGCAGGTGATGCTGACCAGTTGGGGACCCGAAAAAGTACCTGTTCCAGGCAAAATCTGAGGCGTTGAAACGATCGGGTTTAAAGGTGAGGAAATGTTAATGAAACTGACAGAAGTCAAACTTTGAATCATTTCTGATTTACGACCCATTGCCCTGACTGTGGTACTGGCCGTAACCTGGAAAGGACCTGTATAAACCCTTGTGAAGGTAGTTCCCGGGACTGGCTCATTTCCATTTACGGTATAAAAAATACTTGATCCTGATGTACTGGTTTGAATAGAAACCATAACAGGACCCGGATGTGTGCTGGTTCCAGGTGAAATTACCGGCGTTGCCACCTGGGCAGGAGCGGTAATGTTGAGGTTAGCAACCGCTATAGCACTATTGGCCATATCTGCTTTCACTGCCATTGCCCGAACCGTGCCCGTTCCCGGCATAAAGAAGGGTCCGGTATAGGTGCGGGTAAAGTTGGTTCCAATGGAAGGTACATTTCCGTTTGTGGTATAATAAATGGTAGAATTGGGTGTTGATGAAGAGATTGCCACCATTTGAGGTCCTGAAAATGTTCCTGAACCAGGTGTGATTACTGGTGTTGAAACCCTTGGCAATCCACCATTTTGGGTCAAAACAGACAGAGCGACAGGAGAATGGTTGAAAAATTGCCGTAAGGCCATGGCCCGGATGGTGGTTGTGCTGATCACGGCAAATGGACCCTGGTAGACTTTTGTGAATCCGGTACCTGGTTTTGGAAGATTTCCATTGGTGGTGTAATAAATCAAGGCCCCTGGTGTAGAACAAGAAATAGAAACATTTACAGCCGTAGAAAACGAGCTTGTTCCGGGTGAAATTACCGGTGCTGCCACCACTCCCTGAGGTTGCATAATGGTAAAGGTTCCAGAGTTTAAAATCGAAAACGCCTGATTTACAGCTTCAATCTTTATTCTGGCCTGACTTGAAGGATGGGCAGGAACTTTCAGGTCGTGGTTGCCATCATTGGCTGTTTGGGTGGCCAGCGGGATGTTGAAGGAAAGTCCATTATCGAGAGACAACCAGATGTTGACAAGTTGCGCATTTACGGGCGACAAATGGGTTTCGGCCGGATTCCAAGAGATGGTGGTTGGATTCCCGGATACCCAAACTGTACTGGATACAGGTGAAAGAACCTGTGGCGTCAATCCAGGCTGAACCTGGGCCATGGCTGGCAGACAGCAAGCCAAAATTGTGACGATGAATAGTTTAATGGTCTGTGGTAGAATGTTCAAGTGCATAATACAGTTATTTATATTTTCAGGAATTGTCCACAAAAGTATATATTTTATCATTTTTCAAAGAATTTATTTTCATTTTCTTATTTCTTTTTTTTCAAATACTCCTTTCAAGCGCCTTTGCAGGATGTACATTTGCTCCATGAGGTCTCCCCGGTTTCAAGTTCAGCTTTGTGTGTTATGGCTCCTTTTGGGACTTTGTGCAGGTATGGATCAACCCACATTTGCACAGATGAAAAAAATGCGGAAGTTGCTTCCGGTCCTTGCAAAACCGGGCCGCTATCTGGACTGGGATTTTCCTGTTCCACGTCCACTGGCCGGAATCCCGATGGCAAATGGGAAGCTTGGCATATTGGTTTGGGGCCAGGATTCAACCTTACAGCTTTCTGTTGCCCGGTCAGGCTTTTGGGACCGCCGTTGGTCACCTGAACCTGATTCGCTACCCACCTACAATGCAATTAAAAACCAGTTGCTCTCCGGAAAGTCCTTTTCATGGTCTGTTTATTCCGGAGGAAAATCCAAATTGTTGCGACCCCGGCAACTT
>JBIPNA010000330.1:0-4127 GCA_044375665.1 Catalimonadaceae bacterium | reverse complement strand
TTTTTTCCATAAACCTGCTCCGGAGACGACATGAATCCCTGGAACAAGGCAATCACATCTCTGTCGCTTTGGGTGGAAACCAGGTTTTGCGAATACATACCTGCCGAACCTTTCAGCCTGATTTTCTCAGTAAGGAAATATTTAAGTCCTGCCCGGGGTTCAACCCTTACTTTGCTCAATGAGGCGTAATATTGGAAGCGGACATTTGGTTCAAAAATGAATCGTTTAGAGTAATTCCACTTATATTTTACGAAACCAAAAACTTCTGAGTTGTTGGCTTCAAATACCTCCTTTGTTAAACGGGGCGTGTAGGTGGTATAGTTGGTAGTGTTGCTTACCAATCCTATGCCATACCGAAGCTCATTTTTGTTGAGGTAATAGGTAAAGTCCAAACCTCCATTGAGATTGGAGATATCAGAAAACCGAGGCTCTACGGTTTCCTCTTCAATCTGAACCTTATAGCCGGAGTAAGCCACATTTCCTGAGATCAGTACCGTTGTACTTGAGGGAATAAGAATAAAGTTGGCACCATATCCATAAGAATCCCAGGAGAAATTGCCAGACTTTCCCAGATTGGCTTTGTCCTTAAAGTTAAAACCGAACACACTGGCTTTATTTCCTTTATCACCGTGAAAGGTTACTTTTCCATAGGTATCTCTGAAGGAAAAGGGGAGGTGGTTGCCCGATTCGTTGGCATAGGGATAGATTTTGGGTGAAGTTCTGTCAAGGTAGGAATTCCTGATAGATGCGAGGAAAGTAATTCCACCACCATTGGCGCCTTTACTGATGGGTCCCTCTAAAATGGCTTTTGCAGAAAATGGATTGGCTCCAAGTTTGCCTGAAAGTCTGTTTTTATTTCCATCGATGGTCCGGACATCGATTACGGAAGATGTTCTGCCGCCATACTCAGAAGGAAAGGCGGCCGTGTACACATCCACATTCTTCAGGATATCGGTGTCGAAAACAGAGAATAAACCCAGGGAGTGAAAAGGATTGTAAATCATCATTCCATCCATCAGGGAAAGGGTTTGTACTGTTGATCCGCCCCGGATATACAATTGCCCACCCTGGTCCCCGGTAAAAGTAACCCCGGGAATGGTTTGCAGATATTGAGCCAAATCCCGCTCACCGCCCATAGGTGGTATAAAGCGGATTTCTTTCGGGGTAATCCTTGTGATGCCTGTATTTACTGTGTTTTCCCTTGCCTGCCGGTTTTTAGAGCCTTTGATCTCAACGGCCTTCAGTTCTCGGACTTTTTCTTTGAGGAAGAATTTCCTGGATTGAATTTTCGTTGCCTCAATCTGAATCTGTTCCTGAATGGTGTCATACAGAAGATTGACCAGCATGAGGGTATATTTTCCTGGCGGGATTTTGCTGATGGAAAAAAAACCATTCACATCGGTATTTACCCCGTAGGATGTTCCTTTTAGAAAAACAGGACTAAAGAGTACGGGTTCCCCTGTTTTTGCATCATACAAAAATCCACGGATTTCACCGGTTTGGGCAGAAGCTCTGAAACAAAGAGCCAGCAGGAGTAGTAGCGTTGAAAGAAAATACTTCACAAAAGAAAACCTCAAAAACGCTGCAAACTAATGGATTTTCCCACGTCAGAATTCGGGAGATTTTTATCATGTGATGAACGGTAATTGAAAATGTACTCAGGACCATTGTATCTTTGCAAAGGTCTTAACACACGGAACTTGAAAATGAAAAAGAACAGCATCCTGGCATTTCTATTGGTAGCAATTGTTTCCTATTCCTGCAATGTCGCCAAAACTTGCCCTACCTACGCCAAAGCGCCTTCTTCAAACATAGAAAAAGCGCATAAGCGATAGAAAATAAACTCTTCCTGTTCTCATTTTCAGGCTGTTGTACTTCGATAGCCTTTTTTTGTGTCTATCCGCTTTTTGGGTCCGGGCCTAAATCCTGAATATTAATTTTGGCTGATTTCTAAGATTCTGTCATTTTTCCAAAATGCCCGGCCCCATATTCTGGAAAAGCATCTGCCAACCATCTTGTTTAAGAAAACGGCAATTCATTTCCCCCAAAAATTAAATTCCAGATTGAAAAGCCCGTTTCTGCCCAGGCCTGAATCCACTTGAAAAATAAAAAACTTACAATATTTGCAGATAATATGGGTCCTCAAATCTTTCGTTTTGGGTCATTATTGATTTCTTGGTTTTTTTCTATCTCTGGTCAATGAAGGAATCCATCCGCGTATTTGCCCCTGCCACTGTCGCCAATGTGGGACCTGGTTTTGATGTTTTGGGATTTGCCATTTCAGGTCCTGGAGATGAAGTGCGGCTCCGAAGAAATGGTAAGGGATACCTAAGAATTGTTTCCATTGAAGGCGATGGTGGTGTTTTAAGTCTGATTCCGGAACAAAATGCTGTATCGGTCCCAATGTTGAAATTTCTGGCGGATAGGGACCTGGATGGCGGCTACGATGTGGAACTTATTAAAAGGATGCCCTTGGGATCCGGGCTTGGCTCCTCATCGGCCTCATCGGTTGCAGGCGTTTATGCGTTGAACGACTTTCTGGGGAAGATTGCATTTGGAGATGAATTGCTCCCGTATGCAATGGAAGGGGAGCGTTTTGCCTGTGGAAGCGCCCATGCCGACAATGTGGGGCCGTGTTTGTTTGGTGGAATGGTTTTGATTCCTTCGTATGAACCTTTGCAGATCAGAAGGATTCCTGTACCGGATGGGCTGGAGGCTGTTGTTGTGCATCCGGATATTGAAGTAAAAACAAAAGACGCAAGATCTGTTTTGCCCAGAGAAATTCCTCTTTCTATGGCAGCTGCCCAGGCTGGCCGACTTGCAGGTATGATTTCAGCTTTATACGACAATGACCTTCAGGCATTGGGAATCTGTTTGAAGGATACCATCGTGGAGCCAGCAAGAGCTGGTTTGATTCCCGGGTTTTATGCGGTTCAAAGTGCTGCAATGCAGGCGGGAGCGCTTGGCTGCAGCCTTTCGGGATCCGGGCCTTCGGTCTTTGCACTATGCGGTCCGGGAGCCGATGCAAGGAAGATTGGTGAAGAAATGCAAAAGGCCTTTCTGATTGCAGGATGCAGGTCTCAGATGTACCATGCTCCAATCAACCAAAAAGGCCCTGAAGTATTGGGTTAGCCAGATCAGGCCGTTATTTCTCTTCGGCGCATTTTCCCAGCCGGAATTCCAAACATCATTTTAAACCGGCGACAGAAATAGGCTGTGTCTTTGTAACCGATTTCATTTCCGATTTCCTTAATGCTTTTCTTGCTTGTGCGCAACAGGTTCACAGCGAATTCCATTCTCTGATATTCAATGTAGTCCTGAGGATTGATCCCGGTCAGCATTTTGAAATACTGGCCCACATAGTCCTCCGATACCTCTGCCACATCAGCTAGTTTTTTATTGGAGAGATCCTCGCCGATATTCTCACGGATATAGGTGAAAATATTAATGAGTCTCGGATCTTTGAAATAAGTGCTGTTTGTGGCGAGCTGCTCCACAAAAAGACGTTTCTTCAGGATGTACCGGATTATTTCAATGGCGATGGCGTCGCAAAGCAACTTGGTGAAGCGCTCCTTGCCTTCCATCGGATGCAGTTCTTCCTGGATAAGCGCATTCAGAAGAAATCCGATTTTCTCGTCCCTGATTTTAAAAGCTCCGATATCCAGGTTGCCAAAAAAGTTGACCGAGTCAAAAATTTTGGCATCAAAGGTCAGATAAGTATAGTTCTCATTATCAATTTCTTTGATTTCCTGGGTCTTGTTGATCTCGTAACACTCTTCAGTGTTGTTCAAAAACGACTCGTAACTCAAAGTCATTGGCTTTGCCAAAACCCCATAAGTCAAGGTAACACTGCTTTTTGCAGGGATAAACAGCATTTCACCTGCCTGAACAATGTCATCCAGCAAATCGAGACGTATAGCTCCTTTATTTACCAGAACCAGTGTGTTTTCAACGTCCCGCACATTCTCCATGCGGAACGGCTTTACGATTTTAACATTCCGGCATTTGGCATATTTAACGTTGAGCGAGTCAATGATTTTATTGTAGTCTTCCATGTGTGGGCTATAACGTTTGGTGGTGGTAGTTTACTTGAGAATCTCTCTTCCAATCACGAGTTTCTGGATCTC